>SLDI01000757.1:0-4084 GCA_007125385.1 Phycisphaeraceae bacterium
AGTAGAGTTTATGCGTCAGCTGGTGAGAGAGCAGCACCGCTACGCGCGGCGCGCTTTCGGCAAAGCGCAAGATTTTTAAACCCACACGCTGTTGTCATGGCGGAGAATGAGACTGCCCGCACGGAAGCGTGGCCCCATCTGGAGGACCGTTCCCAGCAGGATCCAGGATGTCCAATCGATCGAGCGTGTCATCATCCCTTCATCTTCAACGCGTAAAACGCACTCTCTCTGCCTGATCAGGCGTCACTGCCGGTCGAGCTCCCACCCCTCACGATGGTGCTTTCGTATGGCCTCGTGTGGACGGCGGCATTCGGCCATACCAAAGCCTATGGATTGGCCCCCTCTTCGGTCGCAGATAGAAGCCCAGTTGCGAGCAGCTCTCCTTTTTCGGTTAATCGAATCACTCGCAACTGTCCCCTGCGGGTGGCTTCCAACTGCTCCCGGAGCATCCCCCGCTCGACCAGGGCGCGTTTGAGCTTCTGCCCCTGCCGCACGCTGATGCCCAGCCGAAGGTAGCGCTCCGCAATTCCGCTCTCCGGGTACCGCACCACGTCGGCGAAGAACGCCATCTCGCGAGGTTCGAGGTCAACCGTGCCATTGTCGTGCCCGGCTGCCGACTCATCAGCGTTCGGCTCGGCGCCCACAACTGGCGTCACGTCGTTCTCTTCAACGCCGGCCTGTGGCCGGGACTGTTGCCGCACGGGAAACAGTCCGAGCTTGCTCATGTGTGCCATGACGTCTGCATCGCTGACGCTGCCTTTGCGGACCGGGAAGTGCGGGACGTGGATCGTGAACGGGCTTCGGCCACGGTCCTGCAACCGCACCACGGCCTGGCCGATGGGCAGGCTGCCAAGCACCTGCTTGTCGGCGTCCTCCAGCAGCATCGCCTGCGCCATCGCGTTGACATCCGTGCGATGTTTGAGATTGAAGCAAAACGACGCGAACGCGTTCGCGAGCCATGGAATCTCGATCTGACTCGGGTGTTGGTCGAGAATGATCAGGCTTTCACCGAATTCACGGATCTCTCGGGCGGTGATCTCCATCACGCTCTGACCGCCCATGAGGCTTCGCCGCTCGCCACAGAGGACGTGATGGGCCTCCTCGATCACGATCGCGTGCTTGAACTGCTCACGCGTCCCCTCGGTCATCCGGAGGTGGTGAATCCACAAGAGCATCGCCTGAATGAAGAATACTTTGTCCGACTGGGTGAGTGCGTCGAGCTCGAGGATCACCGGGCGATCGAGCAGCGCCTTGAGGTCGCTGCCTTCACGGTTCACCAGCGCGTCCATGTCCCCGAACGTCAGGCTGGCCATGGCACGCAGTGCCGAGCTCATCCATCCCGCTTCCCTGCCGGCGCTCGATCGTTGCTTGAGGGCCTTCTGCACGTCATGAAACGTCGGCCAGCGCTTCACCGTACCGTCGTATACGCCGTATTGCTCGTAGACCCGGTCGATCGTCTCCTGGAGAAGATAGAGCACGCCGTTGCCCAGCAGGTAGGCGTGGGCGATCACCGAGATGAGCTTTTTCAGCCACGTCCTCGGATTCGTCTGCGGCGGCGGGATGAGGGGATTGAACGACAACGGCACCGCCTGCCGGCCGACGGTGTACACCGCCATGTCCTCAAAACCGGGCAGCGCGAGCAGGTCACGGTAGTTCCGCTTCCAGTCGAACAGCAGAACAGGCTTGCCCTGCTGCACAAGCTGCTGAATGATGAGAAATCCCAGGTTGGTCTTGCCGGCCCCGCTCCTGCCGAACACGCCCACGTGCTGGATCCATTCATCTTCCCGCAGCCCGAAAGGATGCAGCGGTTTGCCGTTGTAGCTCACGTCCCCGAATTGGTAGGGCCCCGCCGCCTCGGCCTGTTCCGGTGGCACGAGGCTCGGCGGGTCCCGCTCGAGCTGGCCCTGGAACTGTCTCGCGGCCATGATCTCCAGATAGTCGAGAATCTGCGCCTTGCCGCTTTCGCTTTCCGACCAGTAGGCCTGCCAGATGCGATCGGCCTTGGCGCCGAGCACGGGCTTGAGGCGGCGGCACAGATCACGCACCCGGCCCGCCTTGGTGTGGTCACGCAGCGCCAACGTCCCCTCCTGTGAGGTAGTCGATCCGGCTGCGTGTGGCCCGGTGCTCCGCCCGGCTCTCGGCCACCGCTTTGCGAATCTCCAGCACATCCCGCCAGAGCTCGACCTGCAGGTTCCGCTGCTGACGCTCCAGATCGAAGGTCTGCTTCTCCACGTCGGTGAACTTGCCGTCGTCCACGATGCCCGGGCCCCGCACCCGCAGGGGCGTTCGCTGCTTCAACTGCTCGATCCGCTGCTGAATATCCTGAAGGTGCCGGTCCGCAAGCTGCTGCCGCTCGGTCAGCAGCTGGGCCAGGTGATAAGCCTGAGTCGCCTGCCGCGCAAGCTGGGTGCCGAATACGTGCGCCGCCAGGTCGTCTCCCGTCCCGCCGGCGGGCAGGTAGTGCTGTTCGAACTGCTCCATCGCCTGATCATGCTCACGGAGGTACCGCCTTGCCGGCGGCATATCAGAGCCCTCCGGGTAGATCACGCGGATTCGCGGCGGCAGCTCCCTGTAGCCGGTGATTGTTCGATAATGAAATGTCTGTGCCATGGGTGTCACGCTCAAGTGACAGGACGAAGGCTTCGGCCTTTATAAAGCTATCGCCTGTCGTACCGGCAGCGTGACGACAATCGCCAACCGGATGGACGTGCTCGCGGGCTCGCGAGGAGAGTCGGTTGGCGTCGCGGCGGTGCCGCGGAAATAGTCCGCCGCATGCTGAAAGCCATAAAAGGCGTTTCGCGACCGCTCAGCCGCCATTTAAGGCTTTCGCCCTCCGGGCCGGCGGCGCGGCGGGGGTGGGTAGGGCCCTCGCCTCCGCGAGGGCGGCCATGGCCGAGCGATCGGCTTCGCCCATCGCTACGCGACGCTCGCTGAAAAGCGCAAATAGGGTCTTCCCGCTGGTCAGCCCCGTATTTGGGCTTTTCGGTCACCGACCCCGCTCGGTCCCGAGTCCGCATTGACGCCCGGCTTGCGCCAGGGCGTCGCGGATGGCGTGCCTGCCGGCACGCGATGTTATCTCACCAGAGAGTACACGCGGGGCGCAACCCGAGGGACGACAAATCAACTGAAAGGAGGTGAAACAGTCATGAAACACACAGTACAAGCCAGACTTGATGTCTACATGGAAGCGTTCGAACAAATCCGGGAAAAGGTAGGCGATGACCAGATCGCAGCGGTGCTGCTGCAGGAGATTGCCAAGGACAACAGGATGGAGCAGATGCGCACGGAGCGCAACGGCCAACCGACAAGCAACCTGCCAGCGACCGATAAGCAGCTTGCATACCTGCACCGGCTGGGCGTTGAGGTGCCCAACCAGCTGACCAAGCAGGAGGCCTCGGAGCTGATCGACCAGGCAACGGCAAAAGCGGCCCTTTAAGGCCATCGGCCTGCAGTTTCGAAGCTGCGGGCCTTCATGTTCACAAAAACTGAAAGGAGGAAAACAAACCACAATGGATGAAAAACAGGAAGATGTTTCGGTCGTCGATTACATCGACGAGTTCCACGATGTGCTGGCCTCGTTCCCCTGGCGAAGGTGGGCAAGACAGAGGCTTCGTCAGATACTGCGGCAGGTGCGCAGGGAGCACGCCACGTTATCGAGGCAGAAGGACAGCGGCGAAGAGATGACCACCAGGCAGTGGGCCTATCTCTACGTCCTTGAGCTGGCGCCGGCCAATGGCTGCAAGCCCACAGGCATGAGCCGCAAGAGAGCGGCGGCGCTGCTCAAGCACAAGCTCGAGGAAGCGGTCATCCTCTGAGCTGGCACGAGCTCCGCGAAAGCGGGGCTCGTGGTCGCCCTTCGGGCGGAGCGCGGGCCGCAACCGTCAGCTTTAAGAGAGCCCTCGCCAGCGATGGGGCTCAGGCTCCAACTTAATCCGGCCGGTTTCGCGGCGTCGCGGCGGTGCCGCGGAAATAGTCCGCCGCACGGCTGAAACCCATAAAAGGCGTTTCGCGACCGCTCAGCCGCCATTTAAGGCTTTCGCCCTCCGGGCCGGTGCGCGGCGGGGTTGGGTAGTGCCCTCGCCTC
>SLDI01000467.1:0-4070 GCA_007125385.1 Phycisphaeraceae bacterium
CGAGCTGCCAGGCGCGTCGGCCAGGGCGCAGGGCGGCGTAGGCGAGCGGCCGCCCGTCGACCCAGGCCGCGAGCCAGCGCACGCCGCGCTCGCGATGCAGCGCGGCGATCAGGGCCCGGCGATCCGTGGCGGTGACCTCGCTGTCAAGCTCGCCGATGGCGTCGAGATCGGCCTCGGCCACGTCGCGCACGTCGGCGCGGTCGTCCTCGGCGACCGCGCCGGCCAGGCCCTCGTAGCGGTGCAGGCCGTACTCGCCGACGAAGCCCAGCGATTCATAGATGGGCTGGCCCAGGGCCGTGGCGTCCAGGCGAATGGTCGCGGCGCCTTGCTCTTCCAGATGCCTGAGCGCGTGCGCCGTCAGGGCCGTGCCCAGGCCCCGGCCGCGGGCGTCGGGGTGGACCAGGATCATGGCGATCCAGCCGACCCGGCCGAAGGTGAACGCCGCGGCCGTGCCCAGCGGCGTGCCATCAACGCAGCCGACGAAGCAGCCCTTGGGCGCGAGGCGGAGGAAGCGGCGCCAGTCCGCGGGGCTCTGGTTCCAGCCGGCGAGCCGGGTGAGGCTCATGCCCAGGGGCAGGTCGTCGGCGGCCATGGGGCGGATCTCGGGCATGGTCTTGACGGCGCAGACGCGGGGGAAATAGCCACAGATGAACACAGATGAACACGGCTAGGTGGAGAGTTATACGAGTGAGATACGCGGTAAGGTGGGTGCCACTGGCGGCTTGTCCGCCAGTTCCTCGGCGCCGCCTACGGCGTGGGCGGCCGAAATCGTTCGGCAAGAAGGCGAGGCACATGGGCTTCGGTGCGCCTGGCCACTGGCGGGCAAGCCGCCAGTGGCACCCCGATCATCGCACGTCGCACCTGCTGCTGCTTCGAGGCGCACCCGTGCACCCCGCTACGATCGGTTCCCAACGCGCTGGAGCAACGATGGCGTGTGCCGGACCCGGCTGATGGTCGACAGGCGTGGCCCTGCCTTCCTTGCCTCTGTGCCTTCATCCGTGTTCATCCGTGTTCATCTGTGGCTATTGCTCCTGCACCGGCACGAGCTTGATCTCGTCCACGTTGAAGCCGAACCCGCCGCGGCTGGTGATGCGCAGCGTGTTGCGGCCATCGCGCAGCTCGATGGGGGCGGGGAGGGTGGCTTCGCGGGTGACGCGCCAGCCGGGCGTGGTGTTGAGCGTGACCATCTCCAGGTGCTCGACCACGTCGCCGTTGACCCTGAACTCGCGCGGCGAGGTCGAGAGCGTGGCGTAGCGCAGCACGATCTTGTAGTGCCCGGCGTCGGCGGCGTCGATGGTCCACTCGAGCCAGTGGCCGTCGTTGTTCCACCCGGCGAACAGCCCGTGGTGCGGCGCGGGGACGACGTCAACCCGGCCGCCGCCTTCGCCGTCGAAGTCGCCCGCGGTGATGCTGGCGACATCCTCGCCGTCGCGGGCGAGGGTGAGCTGGTCGAGGTTGGAGCCCCGGCCGCCGAGGCTCGTCAGGCGGATGACGTTCTCCCCGGCGGTCAGCGGCAGGGGCGCGTCGATGGCGACGGTGCGGAACGCCGACCAGCCGCCGGTGTCGGCGAGGTTGACGCGGTCGACGACGACGCTGCCGTTGACCTCAATGCGGCGTGGGGCGTCCAGGTCGGCGGCGTAACGCAGACGCAGCTCGTAGTCGCCGGCCTCGGGCACCTCGACGCGGTAGGCGAGCCAGTGGCCCTCGTCGTTCCAGCCGCGGACGTGGTCGTAGGTGGCGAGGTTTTCCGGCTCGATCTGCCGCACCGACCCGCCGCCTTCGTCGCTGAACTCGATCCCGCGCAGGATGATGGCCTCGCCGCCGGGCACGCGACTGTAGGCGTCGATGGGCGCCGGCGGCTCGGCGTCGGCGCCGGTGGCGATCGCGGGCCGGTCGTCGAGTTCGCCTTCTTCGTATGGGCGCTCGTAGGGGCCGATGTCGATGCCCTGGCCGTGGACGCGCCGGTTCCCGGCCAGGTCCACGTCGAAGTCGAAGTCGGGGAACAGGTCGCGCCGGTAATAATCGGAGACGTCGGTGCCCATGTCGATGGTCGGGCCGGCCGGGACCGGGCGGAAGTCCTCGGCCGCGGCGTCGCGGACGACCCGGTCGACGTCCTCGACGATGAACTCGCCCTCGGCCAGGCCGGCCTTGGGCTCGAGGTAGAGGTTGTGGCTGAGGGTGTGGGTGTCGTCGAGCGGGTAGCCGTCGATCCGCCCGAGAATGTTGTTCTTGAACACGAAGCCGGTGGCCTCGCGGTGGTTGACGAAGATGAACGGCGTGATGTGGTTGTTGAGGAAGTAGATGTTCTCGTTGTAGCTGTGGGGCCAGATGCCCACGGCGTTGCCGGCGCTGGTGAGGATGTTGTTGATGACGTAAATGCGTCGGCCGTCGCCGATGGTCATGGCGATGTTGGAGCGGTGCACGACGTTGCGGGCGACGAGGATGTCCTCGCAGCCGAGGTAGAGCGTCAGGGCGTTGGCGTGGACGCCGCGGCAGTTGATGATGGTGTTGTCGATGAGCTGGCCGTGCTGGATGTCGTAGAAGCGGATGGGTGAGCGGGCGACCATCTCGATGCGGTTGCCGGCGTTGACCACGCGCTGGCCGATGCGCTGCTGGATGGCGTTGGTGCGTTGGTTGTGGTGGATGTAATTGTCGGCGACGACGTGGTCGCGCACGTTGACGAAGTGGATCGCCTGGCTGGAGCCGCGGGTGCGGATGCGGGTCAGCTCGTTGTCGCGGATGGTGATGCCGGTGGTGCCCCGGCCGTTGATCCCCCGGCCGTAGTGGCGGATGACGAAGCCCTGAACGCTCACGTGCGCGACGTCGTCGCGGCCGAAGTCGATCGCGGTGTGGCGGACGTTGTAGGGGATGCCCGCGTCGTTGGGGTCCGCGTCGTCATAAGGCCAGACGTAGACCCAGTGCTCGCCGTCGACCGGCTCGGGGTCGAAGACGTACTGCCCGGGCCCGTCGAGCACCAGCTCGTGCAGGGCGTTGGCGATGGACCATCGCCCGGTGGTGTCGCGGTTGGTGCGCTCGTAGGTGATGGTCTGGGTCTCTTCGTCGTAGTCGGTGATGGGCTGGAAGTCGACGAAGTTGCTCGTGGTGCGCAGGTAGGCCCACGCGCCGACGAGGTGGTCGCGGCCGAGCTCGGCCAGGCGTTCGTCGGTCAGTTGCGTGCGCGAGTGGGCGCCGCGGGCATCGAGATAGTTGCCGCTGTGGCCGTCATAGAAGGGCTCGTCAGGGTTGGGGTACTGGGCGACGAAAAGCAGGCGCTCGCCCTGGACGAGGGCGAGGCTCTGGGCATTGAGCCCGTCGCGGGCCGGCACACGGGCGCGGTAGATGCGCTCGTAGTTGGGGTTGCCGCCGCAGGCCTCGGCGCTGGGGCAGGGCTCCCAGCCAGTGACCAGCTCCCCGCCGTCGAGGATGGCCGGCCCGTCGCCGAAGCTGCCGTCGGTGTTGCCGTCGAGGATGATGGGGGCGTCGGCGGTGCCCGAGTCGCGCACGCGGAGCGAGCCGCGGTAGACCACGCCGCCCTTGAACAGAACGCGGTCGCCGGGCGCCAGGCGGACGTCGGCGGCGCGGTCGCCGGCCTGGGGGTCGCCCGGGGCGTGCCGGAACGCGGCATCGGCAGCGGTGCCCTCGTTGGCGTCGTCGCCGGCGGCGTGGTCGATGTAGTAGGTCGTGCCGGCCAGGGCGGGGGCCGCGGCGGCGAAGCCGCCGAAAAGGCAGGTAAGCGTCAGCACCAGCGTCCAGCGGAACATCAGGCGTGTCATGGCGGAGCCTCCAGGAAAGGGCAACAGCAGCCTCCAACCTACGTCCGCCGCCCGGCGGGGGCAAGGCCCGGGGCAACAGGGGGCGGCGTGGGCGTGTCGCGCCAAGGCTTGACCCGAAGGGCGAGCCGGGCGTCCGTCGTGCCCCGCACGGCTTGCCGCTTCGCGGACAAGCCGTGGCACAACCCCGTGAACTTTACGGGTGGCGGCGTTGATGTAGGGTGGGTAGAGCGCAGCGACGGCTGCGGCACCGGCGAACGCCGGTAAACCCACCATGCTGGCCGTGGATTCCCGCCGCAA
>SLDI01000353.1:0-4062 GCA_007125385.1 Phycisphaeraceae bacterium
ACACCCCGTCCGTCGAGTGGGCCAACCTCAGGTATGACATCACCCCGGATCTGAGCGTGCGCGCCGGGCGCATGGTGCTGTCGTCATTTATGGTTTCGGATTACCGCAAGGTGGGGTATGCCATCCCGTGGGTCCGTCCTCCCGAGGAGGTCTATCGCCTCGTACCCGTCACCAACTTCGACGGCGTCGAATTCAGCTACCGTTCCCGCTTCGATGGCCTCACCAATACCCTGCGAGTCACCTACGGCGGCAAGGTCGCCAAGATGCCGGGCGGTAGGGAGGGCACTGCCCGTAACATTGTCTTCCTGACCAATACCCTGGAATGGGGTGCCACCACCCTGTCTGCCAGCTATGGCCGTCCCCGCGTAACGATTGACGGCAAAAATCTCCACGCCCTGTTCGATGGCTTCAGGCAGTTCGGCCCCGAGGGTGCGGCGATCGCCGACCGCTACGATACTGACGACAAGCGCTACGAGGCCATGGCGCTGGGCGCACGCTACGACCCGGGCGACTGGTTCGTGATGGGCGAGTGGACCCATGTGAACAGCCGTACCTTTTTCGGTGATGCCCGTGGCTGGTACGTCAGCGGCGGCTACCGCTTCGGGGTAGTCACGCCCTATGTAACCCTGGCGCGCGTCTGGGTAGACAGCCGCACCTCGGATCCGGGACTGTCGGCGCCCCAGGCCGACGACCTCAATACCGCCCTGAACGGGCTCCTGGGGTCCGTGGCCCAGCAGAAGAGCGTGACGCTGGGCGCACGCTGGGACTTCGCGCGGAACGCTGCGCTGAAGGTGCAGTACGAGCGGCTCGATCTGGACGACGGCTCACCGGGCGTGCTGGTCAACACCCAGCCCGGCTTTGAGCCGGGGGGACGGGTCGACCTGTTCAGCGTTTCACTCGACTTTGTGTTCTGAGGTGATCGCGTGCCAAGAGCGCTGAGAGCGAGCGGATGGGCACTCCTGCTGGGGCTCATGCTGGGGACCGCGCGCGCCGAGGTGGTGGTCGTAGTCTCGGTCGAGAATCCGGTCGAGAGCCTCTCACGCGCGGAACTCGTGGATATCTACCTGGGCAGGCTGAACACCTTTCCCAACGGCGAGAGCGTGGTACCTGTCGACCAGCGGGAAAGATCACCCGCACACGACGCGTTCTACCGCCACTACCTGGGGCGTACGCCAGCGCAGATCAAGGCGCACTGGTCGAAACTGATCTTCAGCGGCCGCGGCCAGCCACCGCGAACCGTCGCCGACGACAAGGCGGTGGCGGAGTTCGTGTCCGGACACCCCCACGCCATCGGTTACGTTACCCCGGATCGGGTGGACGAGCGACTGCGGGTGATCCCGATTGAATGAGCTGACCGGACAGGGGGAAGATACGGTTACCCCGGAGGAGGACCATGCCGGCCGCACCCGGCTGCATCGGCTATTGGAGCCCCCCGTCCTGTTCAGCGGCATCGCCGTGCTGCTGCTTGCGGCGATATGGTTCTTCACCTTCAACCTCGCCGACAGGGAGCGCCTCGCGACCGATCGCACCGCCGCGGCATTGGTAATGAACCTGGCCGGCACCTACGAGGCGCAGGTGGTGCGCGCCCTGCGCGAGATTGACAACACGCTGAAGCTGGTCCGCCACAGCCTCAATGCCCGGGAGGCGCAGGCGGTCCTGGATGAGCTGCACACGAAAGGGCTGCTGCCCCCCGAACTCCTCTTCACGGTCAACGTCACCGATGACCACGGCAACATCATCGCCAGCACCCACGAAACCACCGGCGAGAGCGTCGCGGCGCGGGACTTCTTTCAACGGGCGCACGAGAAGGACGGCATGGTGATTGGCGCGCCCCGGCGCGAGGCGGACGCGGACGAGTGGCGGCTGACCTTCAGCCGGCGCATCGCGGATGCCGGGCAGCACTTCGCCGGGGTGGTGTCGGTTTCGGTGCATGCGGGCTATTTCGTCAGCGTCTATGATGAGGCGGATCTGGGCGAACACGGCGTGCTCGGGCTTGTCGGCAACGATGGTGTGTTCCTAGTACGACGCACCGGCGAGGCGATCACCGCCGGCACCTCGGTCGACTACGACGCACTGGTGCCGAAAGGGGCCGCCGACGATGCGCCGGCCGCGGTGGTGCGCAACCCCTGGGACGACACCCGGCGCTACACCGTCGCCCGGAAGCTGTACGAGTTCCCGCTGGCGCTCGTCGTCGCCCTCTCCGAGGCGGAACAGCTCGCCCCCGCCGGGCGGATCGCGCGCACCTACACCTGGCGCGCCGCCCTGGCCAGCCTGCTGGTGGTGACCGTGATGGGGCTGCTCGGAAGGCTGAGCTGGCAGCTCCATAAGGCTCGCACACGCGCCATGGAGGAACGCGTCGCCCATGCGCAGCGCGTCGAATATCTCGCCTACCACGACAACCTTACGGACCTGCCCAACCGCGCCCTGTTCAGCCAATTGCTGTTGCAGGGGATGCAGTACGCGCGGCGCTATGACAAACAGCTCGCGGTGCTGTTTCTCGATCTCGACCACTTCAAGGCGATCAATGACTCGCTCGGCCACGAGGCCGGCGATGGGCTTCTCCAGGAGCTGGGTCGGCGCCTGCGCCATTCGGTACGGGAAAGCGATGTCGTCGCGCGCATGGGGGGCGATGAGTTCGTGATCCTGCTGCCGGAGGTCACTGAGGGATTAGGGGTCCAACCGGTCGCCGACAAGATCCTGAAGACGGTCGGCAGACCCTTCACGCTTGCCGGGCAGGAGTTTCGCATCACCATAAGTATCGGCGCCGCCCTCTATCCGCAGGATGGCGAAGACGAGCAGACACTGATGAAGAACGCCGATACCGCGATGTATTACGCGAAGGAGAGGGGGAGAAACAATTTCCAGTTCTACTCCGAGGGGCTCAACAACAACTCGCTGGAGCGCCTCGCCCTGGAGTCGAGCATGCGCAAGGCGCTGGAGAACGACGAGTTTCGTCTCTTCTACCAGTCGAAACACGACGTGCGCAGCGGCCACGTCACCGGCTTCGAGGCGCTTCTGCGCTGGCAGCACCCCGATCTCGGGCTGATTGCCCCCATGCAGTTCATCCCCCTGGCCGAAGAAAACGGACTCATCGTCTCGATCGGGCGCTGGGTGTTCGACACCGCGCTGCGGCAGAACGTCGCGTGGCAACAGGAGGGGTTCCCCAAGCTGGGCATGGCGGTAAACCTGACCGCGCGCCAGTTCCTCGACGACAACCTCGTGCTGGATATCCGCAACGCCCTGCGGGAGACCGGCATGGAGCCCGGGCTGCTCGAGCTGGAGATCACCGAGATGATGCTCATGCACGACATGAAGGCGACATCCGGTATCCTTCAGGAACTGAAAGAGATGGGCGTGCGGATTGCCATCGACAACTTCGGCATTGGTTACTCCCTGCTGTCGAAGCTGGAGGGCTTTCCGCTCGACACCATCAAGATCGACGGCTCATTCATCCACGATGTCGTCCACGGCACCGAAGACACGGGTCTGACCGGGGCCATGATCGAGCTGGGAAAGAGCATGGGTTTCACGGTGGTCGCCGAAGGGGTCGAGTCGGAGGAACAGGTCGAGTATCTGCGCCTTCACTCGTGCGACCAGTACCAGGGCTTCTACATCAACCAACCGATGCCGGCGGAGGAGTTCGCCGACGTAGTACGCAACCAGTTGCAGGCGTCCGCAAGAGACGCACATCCTCTCTGAATTGACTACTTCGTGGCCTGCCTCATCGGAGATACGAGCCAAGGGGGACTGGATCGAGCTCATAGGCAAACCGCGTCAACTCAAATGGCCGGGGCCACCCATTTGCCGCCCCCCGTTCTTCCCGTCCGTTTCCGATCAACAATCACGCTTACGAAACAGATCCCGGCCCTGGTGTGGACAGAGGTGCCTGAACTTACGCGCGTTCGCCGAACCCGCCCCGTTCATTCTGGATTCACCCGGCGCTGACTTCGACGCGGTTGCGCCCGCCGGCCTTGGCAGCATACAGGGCCTGGTCTGCGCGTTTGACGAGGGCGCGGCTCTGATCTCCCTCCCGGTATACGGCGACGCCAAAGCTGGCCGTCA
>SLDI01000182.1:0-14307 GCA_007125385.1 Phycisphaeraceae bacterium
GCCTTCACCGACAAGGGCGAGCGCCTCGTCGGCCAGCCGGCCAAGCACCAGCAGATCACCAACCCCAAGAACACCGTCTTCTCCATCAAGCGCTTCATGGGCCGGCGCCACCACGAGGTCAAGCAGGAGGAGAAGAGCGTGCCCTACGGGATCGTCGGCGGCGAGAACGAGCTCGTGAAGGTCCAGGTGCGCGACAAGACCTACACGCCGCAGGAAATCAGCGCCATGATCCTGGGCGAGCTGAAGAAAACCGCCGAGCAGTACCTGGGCGAGACGGTGGACAAGGCGGTCATCACGGTGCCCGCCTACTTCAACGACTCCCAGCGCCAGGCCACCAAGGAGGCCGGCGAGATCGCCGGGCTCAAGGTCGAGCGCATCATCAACGAGCCGACCGCCGCGGCGCTGGCGTACGGGCTGGACAAGAAGAAGAACGAGAAGGTGGCGGTGTTCGACCTCGGCGGCGGGACGTTCGACATCTCCATCCTGGACATCGGCGACGGCGTGTTCGAGGTGCTCTCGACCCACGGCGACACGCACCTGGGTGGCGATGACTGGGACCAGCGGATGATCGACCACCTGGCCGACGAGTTCAAGCGGCAGGAGGGGATCGACCTGCGCAGCGACGCGATGGCGCTTCAGCGCCTCAAGGAGGCGGCCGAGAAGGCCAAGATGGAGCTGTCCACGGCCCAGGAGACGACGGTGAACCTGCCGTTCATCACGGCGACGCAGGAGGGGCCCAAGCACCTGCAGATCTCGATCACGCGGGCGAAGTTCGAGCAGATCGCCGAGGACCTGTTCGACCGGCTGCGCGGCCCGGTGGAGAAGGCCCTGTCCGACGCGTCGCTGAAGTCCGGCGACGTGGACGAGGTCGTGCTCGTCGGCGGCTCGACGCGCATGCCCAAGGTCCAGCAGATCGTCAAGGAGCTGTTCGGCAAGGAGCCGAACAAGAGCATCAATCCGGACGAGGTCGTGGCGGTGGGCGCCGCGATCCAGGGCGGCGTGCTCGAGGGCGACGTCAAGGACGTGCTGCTGCTGGACGTGACGCCCCTGTCGCTGGGCATCGAGACGCTCGGCGGGGTGATGACCAAGCTCATCGAGCGCAACACGACGATCCCGACGGAGAAGAGCGAGGTCTTCTCCACCGCCGCGGACAACCAGACCGAGGTGACGATCCACGTGCTCCAGGGCGAGCGCGAGATGGCCAAGGACAACCGCACGCTGGGCACGTTCAACCTCACGGGCATCCCGCCGGCGCCGCGTGGCCTGCCGCAGATCGAGGTGAGCTTCAAGATCGACGCCAACGGGATCCTGCACGTCTCGGCCAAGGACAAGCAGACGGGCAAGGAGCAGTCGATCGAGATCAAGGGCTCGACGGGCCTGGACGAGGCCGAGATCGAGCGCATGAAGAAGGACGCCGAGGAGCACGCCGAGGAGGACCGCAAGCAGCGCGAGCTGGTGGATCTGCGCAACCAGGCGGAGAGCGTCGTCTACCAGATCCGCAAGCAGCTTGACGAGTATGGCGAGAAGGTCGACGCCGAGACGCGCAGCGGCATCGAGAGCGCGCTGTCCAACGTCGAGGAGAAGGTCAAGGGCGACGACGCCGAGGCGATCAAGCGGGCGCTGGAGGAGCTGAACAAGCAGGCCCAGGAGCTGGGCAAGGCGGTGTACCAGACGGCCGGTCAGCAGGCCGGCGGCGAGGGCAAGCCCGGCGAAGGCGGCGGGGGCGAAGGTGGCGGAGGCGAGGGAGGCGGCGGCGATGACGTGATCGACGCCGAGTACGAGGTCAAGGAGTGAGCGAGGCAACCTGACCTGGCACGACGCGCCGCGGCGCGTCGGGGTCAGTGACGATAAACCAACGCCCGCGCGCGGGAGACCGTGCGCGGGCGTTGTTTGTTTGTCATGGGCGCGCCTGGAAGTTCACGGCGTTTGGTGCCACTCAACGCCGTGAGCTTTACGCGTGGCGGCGCTGATGTAGGGTGGGTCGAGCGCAGCGAAACCCACCACGCTGGCCGTGGATTCCCGCCGCACCCGGTGGATTGCCGCCGCACCCGGTGGATTGCCGCCGCAACTGGTGGGTTTCGCTTCGCTCTACCCACCCTACAACAGCGCCGCGCCCGCATCACTTGCCCTTGAACATCTGCTCGAGGTGGCGCGCCAGGCTCCGCTTACCCGCCCACATCGCCACCCCCAGCGTGGCTTTGCGCAGCATCGGTACCCGGCCGCAGACGATCCCGGCCGCCAGCGCCAGGCCGCTGACCAGGTAGGGGTGCTCCTTGACGAACGCGGGATCGAGCTTCTCGTTGTCGGCCTCCTCGCCGAGCTCGAGCAGGCGGGCCTTGGCGGCGGCGACTTCGTCCACGCCACGGGGCGGGCTGGTTGAGGTCGGGCCGGTGGCCGGGTCCGGCGTGGCGGGGTCGGGCGTGGCGGGGCTCATTTGACCCCCGCTTTCTTGTCGCGGAGCCAGTGGGCGATCACCAGCACCACGAACGCCCCCAGGAGCATCACCGCCCCGAGGACCGCCAGGGCCCCGGCCGCGCCCAGCGGCCGGGCGAGGAGCACATACAGCGCCGCGACGAAGAGCCCCGCGGCCGTCAGGGCGAACGCCGCGGCGATGATCAGCAGCAGCACCGCCGCCACGAGTCGGAACGTGGCGCGCTTGGCGGCGCGGCCCTCGGCCTCGAGCAGGTCCAGCGTGCGGACGATGAACTGGGACAGCGACTTCAAGTCGAATGGGCCCTTTCCGGTCGGCGTTCGGCTCCGCGAAGCCGCAGGCGGCTAGCGCCGGCCGAAGATCATGCCGAAGACCAAGCCCGCGACGAAGGCGCCGGCGACGACGGCCATGGGGCGTTCTTCGACGTAGTTGTGGAACTGCTCCATGGAGGATTCGACCTGGGCCCGGGCGCGGTCCTGGAACTGCTGGGCCGAGTCCCGGCCGCGCTGCACCAGCGTCTGGGCCAGCTCGCGCAGGTCGTCCTGGATCTTGTGCATGTCGGCCTTGAGGGCCTCCATCTCGTCGTGCAGCTCGTCGTTGGTGCGGTTTTCCTCTGCCACGGTCAGCCTCCAGTTTCCAGAATAGGGGGATGTAGATTTTTAGGCGCGGTGACGGGCTGGTTCAATCTTCTTGTTCATCCGGGTCGGCGTCCGAGGCCCGGACGACGCCCAGCGGCGGGGGCCGGCGCGGCCGCTGGTAGCCCGTCACGCCCCGGCGGGACTCGCGCACGAACTGCGCCAACTGGGCGCACAGCGGGTCGTCGCCGAGCTGCCCTTCGATGAGGCGAGCCGCCTCCAGTCGCCCGTGCTGCTGGCGGTAGAGGAGGTCGAAGGCGCGTTTGAGCGGACGGATGTGCTCGCGCAGCCCGGCGCGGCGCAGGCCCACGAGGTTCAGCCCGCCGACGCGCCGGGTGGTGTAGCAGATGCAGAACGGCGGCATGTCCATCGACACGCCCTCGTTGCCGGAGATCAGCGCCAGCCGGCCCACGCGGCAGAACTGGTGCACCACCGCGCTGCCCGAGAGCAGGGCCTGGTCGTGGACCTGGACGTGGCCGGCGACCAGGGAGTTGTTCACCAGGGTCACGCGGTTGCCGAGTCGCGAGTCGTGACCGACGTGGGCGTTGACCATCAGGTAGTTGTTGTCGCCGATGGTGGTCGGCTGCTCGCCGGTGGCGCGGTGGACGGTGACCGCCTCGCGAAAGACGTTGTCGTCGCCGATGAGCACGCCGGCGCCCGCGGTGGCGGGGTCGAACTTGAAGTCCTGCCCCGCGTAGCCCAGGCACACGCCCGGGTAGAGCCGGTTGCGCGCCCCGAGCGTCAGCGGGCCCTGGAGAAAGACCTGGGCGATCAGGCGGGTGCCGGCGCCGATCCTTATCGGGCCGTGCAGCACGCAGCCCGGGCCGATCTCCACGTCGGCGGCGAGCTCGACTTCGTCCTCGATGATGGCCGTGGGATGAATCCTGGCCACGGGGGTGCTCCTGCGGGGCGGTGCGTTGGGCCGGTATCATAGGAGATGCCGCGGAGCCTGCCTGCCATGACGAGCCTCTCAACGCAACCGCTGCACGTCGAGGACCTGGGCCGACTCGGCTACGGCCCGGCGCTGGCGTACCAGCGGCAGGTCAACGAGGCGGTCATCGCCGGCGACCGCCCCGCGACGCTGCTGCTCGTCGAGCACGAGCCGGTCATCACCGTCACCCGCCGGCCCGGGGCCCGGGACCACGTCCTGGTGTCGCGCGATCGGCTGGCCCGGCTGGGCATCGAAGTGCACGAAACCGATCGCGGCGGCGACGTGACCTACCACGGCCCGGGGCAGCTCGTGGCCTATCCGATCCTCAGACTCGCCCCGCACCGGCTCAATCTCAGCACCTACATGCGCCTGCTCGAGCAGGTGGTCATCGACACGCTGGCGGCCTGGGGCGTCGCCGCGTTCCGCGTGCACCGGTGCACCGGCGTGTGGGTCAGCCAGGGACAGGCGCCGGCCGACACCGCCGCCTGCGACGCCACCGCGCCGCGGGCGAAAATCTGCGCCATGGGTGTGCGCATCCGCCGCAACACGACGATGCACGGCCTGGCGCTGAACGTATCGCCGGCCATGGAGCACTTCCAGACGATCGTTCCCTGCGGCATCGCCGAGCAGGGCGTCACGAGCCTGGCGCAACGGCTCGGCGAGGCGACGCCGACGATGGACGAGGTCAAGACGGAGCTGGTGCGCACGATGCGGGCGGCGCTGACGTCCTGGCCCGAATCACGCCGAAGCACCACAGAGGCACAGAGAGCACAGAGGTAAGCCGATAAACCGCGAAGGAGCGAAGAAACGCGAAGTTGCGAAGATAGGGGGGTTAGACGAAGTGGCTCTTCTTCGCGCCCTTCGCCCGCTTCGCTTCTTCGCGGTTATTCAGAGGCCCTTTTTGTCAGTGCTCTCTCTGTGCCTCTGTGGCGACTAATCCGGACCAGGCGGGATCCAGGGAGCGCGGGGCGGCGTGGGTGATCGCCCCGGCGCGGCGACGTCGTTCACCCTTGCGCGTGCAACAGCTCCGCCAGCGGTGAGGCGTCGACCAGGGCCGGGTCGAAGTCGAAGCGGTCGTGGAAGGCATGTCTGGGCACGGGATCCTTGAGGAAATGGGCGAAGCGGCTGCGCTCGATGGGCACGTCCAGTGCGCCGGCGACGTCGGCACGCACCAGGCACCGGGCGGGGTTGGATTCGTCGACGGCCTCGAAGCCGAAGTGCCCGCGGTAGAGCCGGAGGTGGTGGCCGGGCACGGCGCAGAGCAGGTCGGTCGCGCCGTGGTGCACGGCCAGGAAGAAGGCGTGATGCAGCAGCTCGTAGAGGGCGGAGCTGGAGCGGGTCGAGCCCTGGCGGCGGTCGGCGAAGAGGTCGACGGCGACGAGGCGGCGGCCGTCGCTGCGCCAGGCGTGGAGCTGGTTGGCGAAGGCGTGGTCCAGCGGCAGGCCGCGCTCGCTGTCGGCGATGGCGGTGAGCGTGGTGGCGGTCAGGCCGCGCAGCCGGCCGACGAACACGGTGGCATGGGGGCCGACGGCTTCGGGGCGGGTGTGGAGGCCGAGGCGGTTGCGGGCGATCCGGCCGGCGGCGACGTAGTTGCGGTAGACCAGTCGCCAGGCGTCGAGCACGTCGTCGAGCGAGCGTGCCGGGGCCACGTGCAGACCGCTGCGCGGCACCTCGGCGCCGGGCATGACGGCAGTGGGGTCGTCAAGGGCATGGAGCTGCCTGGAGATGCCCGGACGCATGGCGAGCCTTTCCTGGTTCCCAGCCCCGGCCATGCCCGTTCAGATCGGCACAATTGCCGGCCGGCTTGACGCGCGTCGCCGGCTGGGCGGCGGAAAGCGGAGCGTCGTGTCGCCGGCTATCTTGTGAGGATGCAGGAGCCGGCGCGCTCACGTGTCGTTGACCCCGACGAGCCGGAGGGACAAGTCCCGGCCACCGTCGCCGTGCCGCTGCGCCGGCTGATCCCGCTGATCGGCGCTCCGCTGCTGGCGGTGTTGGTCTACTTCATGCTGCCCGAGGCGATGGGCGAGCTGCCCCGCCGATCGGTGGCGATCTTCATCATTGCCGCGATGTGGTGGGCGACCGAGGCCATCCCGCTCTATGCCACGTCGCTGTGCCTGATCGGTTTGCAGGTGCTGCTGCTGGCCGAGCATGGCGGTTTCGCGCCCGAGGGCGACCTGAGCTTCCAGCAGTTCTTCGCGCCCTTCGCCTCGCCGGTGATCATCCTGTTCATGGGCGGGTTCCTGCTGGCCAGCGCGGTGACCAAGCACGGGCTGGACCGGGCGATCGCGGCGCGGGTGCTGTCGCGCTTCACCAGCGGGCCGCTGCTGCTGATCTACGGGGTGATGGGCATCACGGCGTTCTTCTCGATGTGGATGTCCAACACGGCGACCAGCGCGATGATGGTCGCCATCGTCGCGCCGCTGCTCAAGGGCATCAGCGACGAGGAGGGGGGCCATCGGTTCGCCACCGCGATCGTGCTGGCGGTGCCGCTGGGGGCGAACATCGGGGGCATCGGCACGCCGATCGGCTCGCCGCCCAACGCCGTGGCGCTGGCGGCGCTGCGCGGGGCCGGGTTCGAGATGACGTTCCTGCAATGGATGCTCGTGGGGGTGCCGCTGCTGGTGCTGCTGCTGGCGGTGGCGGGGCTGCTGCTGTTCAAGCTGATGCCTCCGGCCGGCGGGCTCGTGCTGCCGCGACTGCGCGAGCGGGCGGCCGTGCCGTGGCGCGGGAAGGTGACGCTGGGCATCCTCATGCTGACGATCGTGCTGTGGCTGACGGGCGGGTGGACGGGCATCCCCGACGCCGTCGTCGCCCTGATCGCCGCGGCGCTGCTCACGGCGCTGGGCATGCTCAGCCGCAGCGACGTCGACTCGATCGACTGGAACATTCTCATCCTCATGTGGGGGGGCCTGGCGCTGGGCAACGCCATGACGCTCACCGGCCTCGTCGACGTCATCACCGAACTGCCGCTGGCGGAGCTGCGCGGCTTCTGGCTGAGCCTTGCCGTCGTGATCCTCGCCGTCGGCCTGTCCACCTTCATGAGCAACACGGCCGCCGCCAACCTCATCATCCCCATCGCCATGGCCATCGGCGCCACCCAGGCCCTGCAACTGGCCCTGCTCACCGCCCTGGCGTGCTCGTTCGCCATGGCCCTGCCCATTTCCACCCCGCCCAACGCCATCGCCTTCGCCACCGGCCGGCTGCCCGCGGCCACGCTGCTGCGCGTCGGCGGGCTGATCTCCATCGTGTGCATCATCGTGCTGCTGGCGGGCTATCAGATCGTCCTGCCCCTGGTGCTCGGGCGGTGAGTGTAATACGGACTGTACTTGAAGCGCAGGCGTCACGACCACGCGGCGCGGCATTGATGTAGGGTGGGTAGAGCGAAGCGAAACCCACCTTGCCTCGAGCGCCAGTCATGCCCGGGTCACGCTGGGCAGCAGCGTCTCGAGTTGGTCGATCCATTGATCGAGCACGTCGAACGCGGCCTGGATCGGCTCGGGCCGGGTGATGTCGATGCCGAAGCGGGCGAAGCGCGGCATGGGCGGCTCGGCGCCGCCGCTGGCGAGCAGGTCGAGGTAGCGTTCGGCCGCGGGGGCGCCCTCGTCGATGACCTGCCGCGCCAGCGCGTGGGCGGCGGCGATGCCCAGGGCGTAGGTGAAGGTGTAGAAGTTTTTGGTGATGTGGGTGGGGAACGCCGCCCAGACGATGCCGGTGCGGGCCGACTCAAAGTCCACCTCGCCGCCGTAGCCCTCGGCGAACAGATCGGCCATGGTCTGGTTCATCACGTCGGCGGTGACCGGCTGGTGGTGCTCGACGCGGCCATGGATCCGCTGCTCGAACAAGCCCAGCAGCGGCATGGTGAACAGGTAGCGGTGGAAGTTGGCCATCGCCTCCTCGGCGATCGCCAGGCGCAGCGCCGGGTCGCTGTGGGTCTGGAACAGGTGATGGCGGAGCAGCGCCTGGTGGAAGATCGCCGCCGTCTCGCCCGGGAACTGGCCGTAGGCCGTGCGGTGCATGCGCTGCTGGTGCTTGTGCGTCAGGTGCCCGTGCATCGCGTGGCCGAGCTCGTGGGCGAGGGTGCTGACGGCCGAGAGCGTGCCGTGGTAGTTGACGAAGACGTAGGGGTGGCCGGCGGGGTCGGTGGAGCAGAACGCGCCCATGCGCTTGCCGCGGTTGGGATAGACGTCGACCCAGCGCTGCTGGCGGCAGCCGCGCGTCAGCGTCTGGACGTATTCGTCGCCGAGCGGGGCCAGCGCGGCGGCGATCCAGTCGATGGCCTGGTCGAGCTCGACGTAGGGCACGCTGCTGTTGAGCGGGGCGAGGATGTCCCAGGGATGCAGCGTCTCGACATTGAGCGCCTCGCGGCGCAGGCGCCAATAGCGCTGCCAGACGCCGAGGTTGGCGCGGAAGGTGTCCATGAGGTTGTCGAAGCCGTTGCGCGGCAGCTCGTGGCGGTGCATGGCGGCGTCGAGGCTCGTGGCGTGGCCGCGCACGCGCGCGGTGAAGACGATCTGCTTGATCGACGCCGTGACCGTGTTGGCCAGCGTGTGGCGATGCGCCAGCAGCGTGTCGTGGTAGTTGGTCCACGCGCTGCGGCGCAGTTCGCGGTCGGCGTCGGATTCCAGCCGGCGCACGGTGCCGACGGTCAGCTCGTGGCGCTGGCCGTGGCGATCGATGGCGTCGGGGTAGCGCAGGTCGGTGTTGACCAGCACGCCGTGGGTCGCCTCCGCGGTGGCGAAGGGGTCGGAGGCCAGGCCGAGCACGGCTTCGAGCTCGTCGCTGAGCACGTGCGGGGCGTGGTGGGCGAGCTTGTCGAAAAGCCGGGTGTACGCCGCCAGCGCCGGCTCGCGGCGGAGGTTGTCCAGTCCGACGGCGATCAGCTCCGGGTCGATGAACGCCATCGTGGAGGCGGCATGGGCGGCGACGGAGCGCGCCCGGTCCTGCCGCGCCGCCGCGTGCGCGTTGCCGCTGTCCACGGCGTGGCACAGCCGCGGCCAGAGCGTGATGCGCGCCAGGGCGCGGTGGATCTCGTCAGCCAGGTCCAGGCACGCGCGCACCACGTCGGCGCCCTGGCCGAGCCGGCCGCGGTACCCCGCGAGCCTGGCCAGGTCGGTCTCCAGCGCCTCGATGACCCGCTGCCAGGCGTGGTCGTCGGCGAAGATGTCCTCGCTCGCGTAGCGGTGCTCAAGCGGAATCTCGTGGCGGTCGCGCAGGGTCGTCGGCGGCATGGCGGGGCTCCGGGGGTGCGGTCGATGCGATCTCAACGATAGGCTCGCACCGACCAGCGGCCAAACGCAAGGCCCTGACGCGGACAGGGGTTCCTCGTCAGCCATGCCCGGATCGCCCGCGGCGCCGGGCCGTTGCGGTAGAATGGCGAAGGTCGTTCGGCTACGGTACACACGTCCATCCTTGCCTCCAAGCAGGAGCTCGCCCATGACTGCTTCTCACCTGTTCACTTCCGCCGTGACCCTGGCCCTCGCCGGCGTGCTGGCGCTCGGCGCGGGCGCGGCTCCCGCCCAGGCCGACGCCGTCTACCACGTCGACTACGAAGCCGGCGACAATGACCACGACGGCCTGTCCGCCGACGCCCCGTTCAAGCACGCCCCCGGCGACGCCAACGCCACGGGTCGGGCCGCGGCGGTCGAGCTCGCGCCCGGCGACGTGGTGCGCTTCAAGGGCGGCGTCGCCTACCGCGGCCGCATCGACGTGCCCGCCTCCGGCGGCGCGGGCGCGCCGATCGTCTACGACGGCAACACCGACGGCACGTGGGGGGACGGCCCGGCCATCATCGACGGCTCGGAGCTCATCGACGACTGGCAGCCGCTCGGCTCCGCCGACGAGGCCCTGGGCAACGAGAACTGGCAGCGCCTCTACGTCGGCACCATGCCCGGCGACGTCGAGCCGCGCATGATCAGCCTGACGCAGAATGGCGAGCTGTTCACGCTCGCCCGCGACCCGGCGCCCGGCGACCCCTTTTTCATGGACGACCGCTCCACCATGCGCCGCATCAACCCCCCGCGCCCCGAGGACCGCGGCCGGGCGGCGATCGACACCTCGCACCTGTTCCGCAACAGCGCCCATCCCATGACGCTGATGGTCGACGGCCGGGACAACACGCTGGCCATCATCGACCCGATGGACGACGCCCGGCTCGACTTCCACATCCCCACGCCGCAGACCGTCACACGCCTGGGCATCACCACCGACACGCGCGACACCCGCCCGCGCGACATCGCCTTTCTCGCCGACGGCGAGGAGATCCTCACCACGCGCCTGCCCAACCGCCGCGACCACTTCGAGTTCGAGCTCGACGAGCCGGTGACGCTGAGCACGCTCACGCTCGAGATCCGCAGCGCCTACGACGGCGGGGCGCGTCACGGCGGCATGCGGCGCGTCCAGGCTTTCGACGCCCGCGGCAACGACGTGCTGCGGGTCATCGAGCGCGGCAGCGACGACGCCTATGCCGCCTACGCCGACGACGGCTTCTTTACCCAATCGCGCGCCGACCACTGGCATGGCAGCTACTTCGCCATCCACGCCGGGAGCAACTTCATCTACTACCGCCGCGTGCTCGAGTACTTCCCCGAGGAGCACAAGATTCACACCGAGCCGATCGAGGTCAGCCAGTACCCCGGCGACCAGGGCCGCTTCGCCATGCTCAACGTCCTGCCGGCGATTGACGGCCCGGGCCAGTTCTACGTCAGCCCCGACACCGACGCCGACGGGAACCGGCGCATCTACGTCTGGCCCCACGGCGACGACCCGGCGGGCATCGCCGCCTCGCAGCGCTCCACGGGCATCCGGATCGATGGCCGGGACCACGTCGAGATCGCCGGGTTCATCATCCAGGGCCACGGCGGCTCCGGCTCGTACGGCATCAATACCAGCGACGCCGACCACCTGACCCTCCGCGACAACGAGATCCGCCTCGGCCGCGGCGGGGCCGTCCAGGCCACCCGCGGCGAGAACGTCGTCATCAGGGACAATTACGCCCACCAGAATCGCGGCCGGGGCTTCCGCCTGCACACGCTGACCGACAGCGTCGTCACCGGCAACCGGATGCACCGCAACGGCTCGACGAGCATCGGCTGGTACGTCTGCCGCGACATCGAGATGAGCCACAACCACATCACCGGGCACTACGGCGTCCACGCCAACGCCATGACGGTCTACGCCGAGTCCGAGAACGTGCTCATCGAAGGCAACCGCGTCTGGGACAACAACAACGGCCTGACGCTGCAGAACGTCACCAACGTCACCGTCCGCAACAACGTCATGCACGCCAGCGGCGTCGTCGCGGCGTTGTGGACCGGGTACCACCGCAACATGCGCTTCGAGCACAACGCCCTGATCGGGCCCGAGCACCGGCCCTCCAGCGACTACCGCGCCGGGCTGTTCACCAACGGCACCGTCGAAGGCCTGCACGTGCACAACAACATCCTCGCCGGCACCTCCGGCCGCCTGCCCGGCGAGTACAGCCACAACATCTACACCCGCATCGGCCCCAACGACGATGCCGACAACCTGCCCGAAGGCTCGATCCACGAGCCGGAGCTGCGCCGCCTCTTCGCCGACCCGGCCAACCAGGACTTCCGCCTGCGTCCGGGCAGCCCGGCCATCAACGCCGGCATCGACCTTGGCGTGGAGCACGACATCGAGGGCAACCCGCGGCCGTACGGCGACGCGCCCGACATCGGGCCGTATGAGTTCACGGACCGGTGAGGCTTGACATGACTTGACCGGGGTGATGACTAACCAGAGGCGAATCGGTGCCCACATTCGGGGCAGGCGACGATCGGGCTGGGGCAGCCGCGCAAGTCGTAGAAGCAGCCCGGGCAGTGCCACCTCGGATGACGAAGGCGCTTCCGTGACGTGCAATAGGCGATGACGGACATCGCGAGCCAGCCGGCAAACACGGCCGCCAACCACCAGGGGGAGTTGGCCACCTCCAGCCAGGTCGAGTACCATGGCTGGGGTGGCTGGTGCTGCCAGAGCCAGACGAACAATTGTCGGGGCGGTGCCAGCCATTCATCCAGAACTACCAAAGCAACCCACAACAACATGGGTGCCACAAGTGGCAGCGAGGAAAGGCAAGCGCTGCGGATGGCGAGCTTCCACCGTGTCACCGGCGGCTGGTCCAGCCAGCCCGCCACGATCAAATAGACAAATGATCCGCCTGCCGAAGCCATCGCGGCGCCAAGCGGCAAGAGCCAGCTCAACTCAGCGAGGAAGTCCTCGAACGTGCCGAACATTGCGAGAACGCTAGCCGCCACCACGCAACAGACCGAAACCACGCCTGCTCCCCAAGCAAACAGGCCAGCCACCAGCGCAAGCCGTGGGGACGTATCAAGCACAGCTTGCCCGATCCGCCAAGGAGCACCGACCACTGTCAGTAACTGTGCGGTCGACCTTGCCACGACGGTTACCTCAACCATCCATTCGATGCAATGGGCTGCCCTGAACTTCGCGCAAGTCGCAGACGCCTACGCAAAGCGACGGGTGCGGCAACCGCCATCACCATGCATCATCATGCATCGGTGGTTCCCCTCACGCGTGCAGCGACGCGACGATGGGCTCGACCAGGCGCTCGAAGTCCTCGTAGGGCATGCGGATCAGCTCGCGATGGTTGCCGGCGTTGAAGGCGATGCGTACGTCCTCGCGCAGATGCTCGTCGACGAACACCGGCAGGTCGTAGAGGTTGCCGAACGGCGGCATGGCGCCGAGCTCGCAGTCCTGGAAGAGGTTCTGGAAGTCGTCCTCGCTGGCGAGCCACACCTCGCTGGAGCCGACGACCTTCCTGAGCTTGTCCAGGTCCACCTCGTCGGTGGCCGGCAGGACGACCATCGCGAACTTGCCGTCGATGCCGACAATGACGGTCTTGGCCAACTCCTTGCCCGGGACGTGGGCCGCGGCCGCGGTCTGCTGGGCCGTGGGCGTCTCGTGGTGGGGGATCAGCTCGTAGCTGACGTGGTTCTCGTCGAGGTACTGTCGCAGCCGTTGCATCGGCATGGCAGCCCCCTGCCCGTGGGGCGAAAGGTGAATGGGCCCGTCGCGGCGGTCATGTGATTTTACGTCGCCCGCCGCGGTGGGGGTAGTGGTTTTCGCGAGGTACGAAAAGAGCGCCGAGGGCGCAGGGAAACGACAGATGGTTGCGGGAACTGGAACGCCCGCAGCGGGAGCGCCCCGCAGCGGGAACGCCCCGGACGGGCGCAGGGATGTAGCCACGGGTGGAGCGCAGCGGAACCCGCGGATGGCGGTGCCGCACCAGATCCTGGCCCGGCGGGGCAGAGGCAGGGATCAGCACCGCCTCCGCCCCTGCCGGGGCGGGCTGGTGCAGCCGCGCCTGAACCACGGGTTCCGCTGCGCTCCACCCGTGGCTACAGCCCTGTGCCCCTCCTGGGCACGCGGGGCACGCGGGCGTTATCCCTGTGCCCCGGCGGGGCACGCCGGGCGTCCGGGCGTTATCTCTGTGCCCCGGCGGGGGCACGCGGGGCATCCGGACGTCATCCCACGTCGCTGAGCTTGACCGGCCCGCGCTCGCGGGCCGCCAGCAGCGCCGCGTGCAGCACCTTCTGCGTCTCGTAGGCGTCGGCGAAGTCGGGCAGCGGGACCGTCGGCTGCTCGCCGCCGAGCACCTTCATGATGTCGGCGGTCATGTTCATGAAGGTGTCGACGTAGCCGATGATGTGTCCGCCGGCGGGCCAGTAGGCCTCGGCGTAGGGGTCGCCCGAGTCCGCCCGCGTCACGTTGATCGTCGCCCAGCCCTGGCCGGGCCTGTCCAGCGTCGCGTCGTACCACTTCAGCTCGTTCATGCGCTCGAAGTCGAAGCGCACCGCACCCTTCTCGCCGTGGACCTCGATGCGGTTGCGATTCTTGTCGCCGGTGGAGAAGCGGGTGGCCTCGAAGCTGGCCACGCCCCCGCCGGCGAGGCGCGCCAGGAACAGCACCGCGTCGTCGACGCCCACATCGCCCTTGCCCGAGCCATCGGGCATCGGGCGCTGCTTGATGAAGGTTTCCTCGATGGCGCCGGTGACCTCGGTGATGGCTTCGCCGGTGATGAAGCGCGCCATGTCGATGACGTGCGCGTTGAGATCGCCGTGAGCGCCCGAGCCCGCGACCTCACCCAGGAAGCGCCACACCAGCGGAATGCTGGGGTCGGTCGCCCAGCTTTGCAGATACGCCGCCCGCACGTGGAAGATGCGTCCGAGGCGCCCCTCCTTGACGAGCCGGTGCGCCAGCGCCACGGCCGGGCATCGCCGGTAGTTGTACCACACGAACGTATGCTGCTTTTCAGCGACCTTCGCGGCCGC
>SLDI01000157.1:0-4048 GCA_007125385.1 Phycisphaeraceae bacterium
CCGTCCTCACGCCGGCATGCTTCGACGAGCTGGCTCAGCGCCCGTTTCATCCGCTGAAGATCACGAATCTTCCGCTGCATGTCCGCGATCTTCGCTTCCGCCTGTTGCCGGACCTCCTCGCATCGGCTGCCCGCTTCGGCGCGCAGTGACAGCAGCTCATCGACTTCCGCAAGGGTGAAACCCAGTTCCTGGGCCCGCCGAATGAAGCGCAGCCGGTGGACCGCCTCCTCGTCGTAGTGGTGGTAACCGCCGCCCGAGCGGCCCTGGGCCTGGAGCAGGCCGCGCCGCTCGTAGTAGCGCACGGTGGCGACCTTTACGCCCGCCTCGCGGGCGAGCTGGCCCCGTGTCAGTCTGTCGCCGGCCGGAGGCTTGCCCATCACACCCAAGCATAACGCCTGCACCATGGTGCAAGGTCAAGCGCGATTTTGGAAAGATGCCGAGGAGGGGTCAGCGGCGGACACATGATGCTCCGTCTCCGGCGGGTGGCGGCTGATGGACCTGAGCCGCGCCGGCTGAATACCGACCCCGCCCGATAGGAGGTCGCCGTCGCCCGACTTGGCCTTACCTCACATCGGACGCCTGGGCAGGCTGCCGCTGATCGTTGGCCGCAGCAGCAACAGCACGGGAGCAAGAGATGGTTTGAGGAGGGACGGCCAGGGTGCCCAACCACCGACCGCCGACGGTGGTCAAGTTCTGCACGATCCTTCGCCACTGTGGCAAGGCGGTAACGCTGGCCCGAGCGGACCACGTGCCGCCGGGCATCCAGGAGCGCGACATCGCCCACGTCCTTCTGCACCGCTGTTCCACGAGGTTCCTCGCCCGACAGCCAGGCGCTTGATCGTGACGCCCGGGACCGCATGTGCCCCGCCGTCTGTGGGCGATAACTGCGCGGAAGTGTCCACAGACGCAGCACGCATGAACGACGCCGGATGGCGCAGGTAAGAGAGCCGGCCTCGCCGAGCCGCCCGGGGAGGTGGAGCGGCACGGCGGGCCGGCCCATTGATGGCAACCGTTGCGGGTCCGGTCCGTGGATCCCGGTCCCAGGTCTGCTCCAGGCGGCTCGGCGGCCGCTCGGAGCCCCACACCTGAGACCGTACCAGCCGTCTCACGCCGCGCGGCGCCGACGCAGCAGCATCAGCCCGCCGAGGCCCAGCAGCGCCAGGCTGCCCGGCTCCGGCACGTTCGCCGCCCCGCTGCCAACCAGCATCTCGACGAACGGCGCCACGTCACCCGTGTCGAAGGCACCGTCCTGGTTGATGTCGCCCACGGCGATCATCGTCGCCTCGTCCACGCCGAACTGGCTCTGGTAGGCCTCCGGATCCGTCAACGCCAGCACGAACGGCGCCACGTCGCCGGTGTCCACGACACCGTCGAAGTTCATGTCGCCAACGAGAATGTCGTCGGCGACCGCCTGCCAGAAGGTGCGTTCGACGTCGATGAACTCCGGCTCGTCACCCGGGTCCTCCGGGTCGAAGGCCGGGTTGTCAATCTGAACCATCTGCGCCGTCGCCGCGAACCCGGCGTCCGGATTGGACGAATCGATGACCTGCCCGGCGAACTCGTTCCACGCCGAGGCCATGTCGCCGATGCCGAAGAAGCTCGAGACGATCTCGCCGTCGCTGAGCGTCTCGCCGGTGTTCAGGTCCAGCGTTCCGCCGTTGGTCGCGATGTCCAGCGAGCCGTGAATCGCCACGTTCTGCGCGTTGACGTCCAACGTCGAGCCAGAGCTGATCGACAGATTGCCGACCACCAGTGCCTCGGTGTCCTTATCGCGCGACTCGTTCCCTTCCCCGTCCACAACGACGCTGCCCTCGTTGACGAACTCGTTGACCAGCCGAACGTTCGCCGCCTCGGCCGAGGTGCCGACGTTCAGGTTGCCGATGGCGAACGTGTTGGCTTCGACCTCGCTCTGGATGTTGGCACCGACCTCGAAGGTGTTCGGTTCCTCGTTTGAGCCGCCGAGCAGGTTGACGGTCGACTGGTACAGCCCGTCCCCACGGTGGACCGGGGCGCGGGTGTTGGCGATGAAGCTGCCCCGGAGGTTCACCACGGTGTTCTCGTCACCGTGCACGCCTACGCGACGCCCTTCATTGAGCTGGCCATTGTCGGTGTTGCCCGCGGGCAGGCTCGCGTCGTCGTAGACGAGATCGCCGCCGATGTTGAGCGTCGAGCCTTCGGCGTTGATCCCGATGAACCGTCGGAAATCGTCCGGCCCACCGCGCTTGTGCAGGAAGATGCCTCGCTCGGTGCTCAGGGTGTGCCCATCGAGGTCCAGTTCGTTGCCGGTCTCCCGGCCATGATCAAAGACGATACTGAACTCGCTCTGCTGGGCGTCGACCGCCGGCTCGATCACATTGTCTTCTTGGTCAGTCTCGGCGGGGCTACCCGGCAGGATCGTGCCGCCGGCGAGGTTCACGTCGCCCTGAAGTCGCGTCGTGTTGATACGCCCACTCGTCGAATCCCGCGTGAAGAACAGGCTCTGGTATGTGCCCTCGCCGATGTAAACGGTGTCATTGGCCAGCGTGTGCTCGACACGCAGCGCCACTTCGCCCAGATTGTTCAAGGCCCCGCCATCAATCGACTCGATCAACTCCTCCCCGGCGCGGGCCCGCAGCGAGATGATGCCCGTGCCGGCCTCGCTCTGCCACGTCTGATCACTGCGCACGCGCAGCGCCTGCCCCGCGATGCTCAACGCCGGGGCCGCCTCTTCACCAACGAAATAGGTCTGCGTCCCCGGATCGCCCAGCACGATCGTGCCGCCTTCGACCGTGAACTCGATCGAGCCGCTGCCCTGCACGGGCAGGTAACCGTCGTTGCGGTTGAAGAAACCGGAGAAATGCCCGTCGTTGAACTCATCGAGGATGTGGCTTTCGCCCGCGAACTCCAGGGTCGAGTCGGCGTTGAGCACAATCGAGTGCCAGCCGCCGCGGTCCCCGCCGAAGGCGAACGGCCGCTCGCCGGTCATCGTCAGCGTCTGCTGGTGAAGGATGTCGTCGCCCTCCTCGACCTCCTCAACAAAACCGATGTGAAGTTGACTCGCCCGCGCCGTGGTCAGGCCCGACGTCCAATCCACCGACTCCAGTTCCAGATCGGTCTGGAGGATGATGTCCCACGGGTTCCGCGGGAAGCCCGTGCCTACGTGAACGATGTGGTCCGGGTTGAAGTCACCGTCGGTGATGCGAAGCGATGCCGGGCGGAACTGCTCGTACAAAGCCTCGTCGAACAGCGCCGGCGCCGGGTCGCCCGGCTCATCCGTGCGCGGGTCATGGAAGTCCGGATCACCCGCGTTGAAATCCGGGTTCTCGTACACCCACGGGCTCTCGAACAACTCATCGAACGGGTCGTTGATCCCCGCATCCGATGGAAGCGTCGTCGCCGTGCCCGGCACGTCGTTGAGCCAGTCGAACACGGCCGTATCACCGACCCCGGGAACCACGCCGTCCGCCCACCAATCGGGCAGGTTCACATCCTTGAACCCAGGTCCCGGGTCGTCCGGGTGCGGCGGATCCGCGCCCGGCACGTAGGGGTTGCCGGCGTCCGCCTCGATCTGCTCGTTGTCCGGGATGTGGACGTTCAGCCCCTCCCAGATATTCTCCTGCGCCAGCACCGGACCGGCAAGAAAGCCTGCCACCACCAGCCCCACAGAGCTTGCTCTGACACTGAGATTAAACATGATGCGTTCCTCCTGAAAAAAAAAGGACAACCACGACCACGACACGTCCGTTGTCCCCACAGCAGGTGACCGCGAATCGTGCCGTTGCCAACACGTGCACGCCAAAGCTCTTCAGCCTGACGCCACGGCAAGACAACACCAGAGGAATTGTTGTAGAAGAAACCAGCACCTGCGGGGATGAACACCCCGCCCGGGCAGGAGAGAGCCTCTGCCTCGCTGGTTGTTGGCGAACCCTCCTTCTGCCGATTCCGAACCTGTCGAAGTCGGCGGAAACGTTCGCCCCCAACCGCAGCCTACAGAATCCAGCCCTTGCGTCAAGTACCCTTGCCGAAAAAAGGCTCATCCGTCCAGGGCGCGCCTGCGGCAGAATACGCG
>SLDI01000420.1:0-14304 GCA_007125385.1 Phycisphaeraceae bacterium
ACGCTGGTGCAGCGCTCGCCGGGGTTGCGTGCCGCCGAGGCCCGGGCGCTTGAGGCGGCGGGCGAGGCTCGGGCCGCGGAGGCCGCGCTGGCCGAGGCGCTGGCGGCGGTGCGCAGCTTCGAGCAGGCGACGGCGGTGGCCCGTCAGGTGGGCGAGGCGCACGGAATTGACGAAGGCATCGAGCGGCTGTCGCGGCTGTCATCCGGCGGGGAGGCGTGGGTCGAGCTGGTGATCGCGGCGCTAGAAGCGCAGCACGAGAGGCTGGAGTCGGCGATCGCGCGGGCCCAGGCCGTTGACGCCGCGAACGACGCGGCGCTGGCGGCGGCGCGGGATCGGATGCTGGCCCAGGCGCTGTATCGCCGCGGCGATTACGAGCCAGCGGCCGAGCTGTTCCTGGCCATGCTCGAGAGCGAGCCGGACAACGAGGTGGCGCTGAACAACGCGGCGTACATCCTGGCCCGCTATCTTGACCGGGCGGAGGAGGCGCTGCCGCTGGCCGAGCGAGCCATGGAGCTGGCGCCGCACAACCCGCACGTGCTGGACACGATGGCGGTGGTCCGGCATGAGCTGGGCGAGCTGACGGAGGCGCGGGGGCTGCTGGAGCGGTGCCTGGTGATGAGGCCGATGGCCCGGCCGTACCTGCACCTGGGTCAGGTGCACCGGGATCTTGGCGACGCGACGGCGGCGCGGTTCATGGCCGAGCAGGCGCGGGCGCTGGCGCGTCGGCAGGACGACGCGCACGCGCTGGCGGACATCGAGCGTTTTCTGGAAGAGATGAACCAGTGAGTTGGGCGGGCCCGTTGCGGCCGCCTGTGCCAAGCACGAGAGGACAGAATCGATGAGTGCAACCCCTCCCTCGCCCATCGGGCCGCTTGGGCCGACCTCCGCCGCGGCGGTGCCCGCCCAGCGTTCGCGGACCAAGCCGATCGACCCGCTGCGCGTGCTGCGGCAGTGGATGTGGGTGCTCGTCGCCCTGGCCGTGCTGGGCACGGGCCTGGGCGTGGGGCTGTACTTCACGCTGCTGGTCTACGCGCCGCGTTACACGTCCGAGTCGGTGTTCGGCGTCGTGCCCACCGTCGGGGACGTGTGGGAGCCGATCGTCCGGGAGATGGAGGTCGGGCGCGGCGACGTGATCGAGCGTTTCATGCAGAGCGAGGTGCAGCGGATCCAGAGCGAGCAGATCATTCGCGCCGCGATCCGCCGGCCGGAGGTGCGCGAGCAGACGCGCTGGGCGCAGCGTTTCGTCGACGCGGACGGGCGGTACGACGTGGCGCGGGCGCACGAGCGGCTGGTCGAGGACCACATGCGGGTGGGGATCGTGCGCGGGACGATGCTCTTTCGTGTGCGCGTGAGCACCGAGGTGCCCGAGGACGCGCAATACATCCTCGAGGCGATCAACCGCGAGTACCGTCAGCGGATCAGCGACGAGGCTTCGGGGCGGGTGCGCGAGCTGCAGGCGACGTTTTTGCAGGAGCAGCGGACCTGGCAGGAGGATCTGAACCACGCGCAGACGCGCATGCGCGAATTCATCGGCCGCGAAGGCCTGGACAGCCTGGAGACGCGGTTCAGCGAGGCGAGCATCTCCTATCAGCGCCTGGCCGAAGAGCGCGTGAATTTGCAGATGATGCTGGACCAGATGCACGAGAGCTACCAGATGCAGCGTGATCAACTGGAGCGTGGCGAGTACGAGGCCGGGCCCGAGACGCGTGCCCAGATCGAGATGCGCCCGGGGATCGAGAACCTCAACGAGCGGCTGCGTCACCTGCGCCTGCGGCGGGATCACCTGCTCGGCCGCGGCTTCGACGAGAACCACCAGCGCATCCGCGACATCGACGAGCACATCACCGCCACCGAAGCCGAGAAGGAGCGGGAGATGCTGCGGCTGATCCGCGAGCACCAGGCGGCGATGGTGGACCGCACGGCCAACGCGATCCAGCGGGTGCAGGGCCAGATCGACGCCCTGGAGCCGAAGATCCGCGAGGCGTCGCGGCGGATGACGGACCTGAACGAGCGGCTGACGCGTTTCGAGGAGCTGCGCGACCGCGTGGAGTACGCGCGGGCGAACCTGGACCGGGTCGAGGACCGGCTCACGGAGATCCGCCTGGGCGCCGCCCGGCCGGACATGCTGCCGGTGCGTTTGCAGATGGGCCCGACGTCGGCGGAGCTGACGTTCCCGCAGGTTCAGATGGTGGTGCCGGGCATGGCGCTGCTGGTGCTGGCGCTGGCGGCGGGGCTGATCTTCCTGCGTGAGCTGCTGGACCAGCGGCTGCGCAGCCCGGCGGACGTGGCGCTGCTGGGCGAGGCGGAGCTGCTGGGCGTGGTGCCCGACGCCCGCGAGGACCGGGCCGGGCCGGGCCGCATCGAGGGGGCGGTGGAGCAGGATCCGGCGGGTCTGATCGCCGAGGCGTTCCGTCAGGTGCGTACGGCGGTGCTGTCGAAGATGGACCGCCGCGGCTACAAGACGCTGATGCTCGTCGGGCCTCAGGCTGACTCGGGCGCGTCGTCGGTGGCGCAGAACCTGGCGGCGAGCCTGGCGTACAACGGGCGCAAGGTGCTGGTGATCGATGCGGACTTTCGCCGGCCGCGGCAGCACCAGCTCGCGGGGGTGGGCAACAGCACCGGGCTGGTGGACTGCCTGCAGGGCCGGATGTCGCTGGCCCAGGCGGTGGTGGCGCTCAACGGCGACGGGCTGAGCGTGCTGCCGACCGGCGAGGCGCGCAACGCCCCGCCGGAGCTGCTCGAGGGCGTGGCGTTCCGCACGCTGCTGAGCGAGGCGGAGCGCGAGTACGACGTGATCCTGATCGACGCCCCGCCGGCGCTGCTGGCGACGGACGCCCAGCTCCTGGCGCGGCACCTGGACGCGATGGCGATCGTGGTGCGGGCGGAGCAGGACAAGCGTGGTATGGTCGACCGGATGATCCGGCAGCTCGACGGCCAGCGGGCGGACGTGCTGGGGCTGGTGCTCAACGGTGTTCGGCCGAGCGCTGGCGGGTACTTCAAGCGCAGCTACCGCGAGTTTTACCGCTACCGCGCGTTGCAGGGCCCGGTGGGCAACGGCCGGGGCGAGGCGCCCGAGGAGCCGCGGCGGCGGCTGGAGAGCGACGCCGAGGCGACGGTCGCCGCCGGCGAGGACGATGGCCGCGACGGCCGGACGTAAGCGCCATGCCAGCCGCTGGCCGAGGCGATGATGCCCGGGGGCATGGGAGAGCGGTTTGAGCGGGATCAGCCTGGCCACAAGCGCAGCGAGCGGGCAGGGCGTTGTCGACCTGATCGGGGTGGTTCGCCCCTACTGGCCGGTGCTGCTGGTCGCGCTGCTGGTGGCGCTGCTGCTGACGCCGGTGATGCGGCTGCTGGCGCTGCGCAACGGCGTGGTGGACCACCCGGACCTGTCGCGCAAGGTGCATCGCAAGCCCGTGGCCTACCTGGGCGGGGTGGCGATCTTCCTGGCCTGGATGGCGGGCGTCAGCGCCTGCTACCTCGCCTCGCCGGTGGGGCTCTGGAGCGGGCAGGGCGGCCTGGGCTCGGCCCACGTGCCGCTGAGCATCCTCGTGGGGGCGATGGCCATCACGCTCACGGGGCTTTTCGACGACGTCTACGGCATCAGCCCGCGGGTGAAGGTCGGCGGGCAGCTCTTCGCCGCGGCGGCGCTGGCCAGCCAGGACGTGGGCCTGCGCCTGGCCGAGGCATCGTTGACCTTCATCGGCATCGCCGACGCGCCGGAGATTCTGGTCTACACCCTGGGCACGGCGGTGATCGCCGGGTTTGTGATCGGCGGGTGCAACGCGATGAACCTGCTCGACGGGATGGACGGGCTGGCGGCGGGGGTGGGGGCGATCGCCGCGCTGGGCTTTCTCGTGATCGCCTCGATCGTCGCCGTGCGCGCCCTCGGTGAGCCGGGCATCGGCCCGCTCGACGCGGGGCGGATCGTCATGTGCCTGGCGATCCTCGGGGCGCTGATCGGGTTCCTGCCTTACAACTTCAACCCGGCGAAGATTTTCATGGGCGACGCCGGGTCGCTGCTGCTGGGCTACCTGTGCGTGGCGACGATTCTGCTGTTCGCCCAGGCCCAGGGCACGCTGCTGATGGTCACGGCCGCGCTGATCGTCTTCGCCCTGCCGATCACCGACACGTCGCTGGCGATTTTCCGGCGGAAGATGCAGGGCCGGCCGATCATGAGCCCGGACAACGGTCACCTGCACCATCTGCTTCAGCGTTCGGGGATGTCGGTGAGGCAGACGGTGCTGTGCCTTTATGGGCTGGGGCTGGTGTTCGCGTCGCTGGGGGTGACGCTGGTGCTGCTCGAGGCGCGGGTGCGTTACGTGATGGCGCTGTTTGTGGTGCTGTATCTGGCGATCATCATCGTGGCGTACCGGTACGGGCAGGCGCTGGCCGCCCGCGAGGCCGACGCACGACGTAACGAGCCTGCCGCGGCGGCTCCGGCCGAGCCGGTCGAGCCGGCGGTGACGTCCGGCTCGGGCAAGGCGGTGTGAGGCGGCTGGCCGCGCCGGCGCATGGTCCGTGAGCGCGCGGGCTGAGGCGCCGTCGGCGAGCCCGGAGGATTCACCACAGAGACGCAGAGGTCACTGAGCAGAAGGCGGAGTCGGCGACACCGCGCTGTGAGGCGTTGATGTAGGGTGGGTAGAGCGAAGCGAAACCCACCGCGAGCGTCGTGGATCCTCGGCCCAGGCGGTGGGTTTCGCTTCGCTCTACCCACCCTACAACGACTGCAACGACAATCCACGGCCGCGATTGGAGAGGCGTGCGTCTCAGATCGTGCCCGACCAGTTTGCCGGGCACAGCAGCACCGGCAGGTCGGTCTGGCGGATGAGGTTGCTCGGCACGTCGCCGGCGATCAGGCGTTTGAACACGCCGCGGCCGGTCAGCCCCAGGACGATCAGCGTGCACTGCCGGGCTCGCGCCGTGTTCAGGATCGCCTTGGCGGTGTCGTCCGAGAGGAGCATGACGCTCTCGGCGGCGATGCCCGCCTCGCGCAGCGAGTCGGTCAGCAGCTTCAACGTCTGCTCGCCGCGCTGCGTGGCGTCGGACTCGTGCTCGTCCTCGTCCTGGATCTCGGCGACGTGGGCGATGATCGTCTCGGCGTCCAGCCGGCGCGCCAGATCGGCGATCGGCGCGGTGAGCTTCTCACTGGCCCAGGGGGAGGAAACGGCGACAAGCATCCGGCTGCGGCTCAAGGCATCTCCTTCACGGGGTTCCCCGTCTCGGCGGCAAGCTCCCGCGAGTCGCGCACCTGTACCACAACCCCGCGGCCCGGTCAAAGCAGCGCCGCGACCCGGTTTGCCGCCGGCCGGGGGCCCGGCTAGGCTATATGGCTCGGCAGATTCCCCCCTTTGAGATCGAGGTACCCTCATGAGCGACGCCTCCGCCGCCCAGGAACAGGACTTGCGCGACACGCCCACGGCCCGGAAGTACTACGACGCCGGCCTCAAGGCCGAGCAAGGCGGCGACCGCCTCGGCGCGATCCAGAGCTACGAGGCCGCCTACACGGCGGACCCGGACAACATCGAGATCTGCTTCCGCCTGGCGTACAACCTCGATCTGATGGGCGAGGAGGACGAGGCGGTGCACCTGTACGAGGAGTGCGTCCGGCAGGAGCAGCCGCCGCTGAACGCCTTGATCAACCTGGCGGTGCTCTACGACGACCGCGGCGACTACACCAAGGCCGAACGCTGCCTGCGCCAGGTGCTGGCGACGAACCCGACCCACCCGCGGGCGCGGCTGTTCATCAAGGACGTGCTGGCGAGCAAGTCGATGCTGATCGACGACGACCAGGAGCGCCAGCTCGCCGCGGAGACCGCCCTGCTCGACACGCCGGTGACCGACTTCGAGCTGACCGTGCGCACGCGAAACGCGCTGCGCAAGATGAACATCCGCACGCTGGGCGATCTGCTCAAGGTCACCGAGGCGGAGCTGCGCAGCTTCAAGAACTTCGGCGACGCGTCCCTGGATGAGATCAAGACCATGCTCGCCCAGCGCGGGCTTCGCCTGGGCCAGGCGGTCGAGCAGCAGCAGGAGCAGGCCAAGCAGCAGGTGTACGACCAGCTTCGCGACCAGGCGGGCGACGCCGAGCTGCTGAACCGCTCGGTCAACGAGCTGAACCTGTCCGTGCGGGCCCGCAAGGCGCTGGCGATGCTGGGCGTCCAGAGCATCGGGGACCTGGTCACCAAGACCGAGGCCGAGCTGATGGGGGTCAAGAACTTCGGCATGACGAGCCTGACCGAGATCCGCGAGCGGCTGGCGGAGCACGGCCTGGACCTGCGCAAGATGGACAACGGCGACGAGCCCGAGGGGGCGTGAATCCGCCGGCGCGGCGTCGGCGGGCGTCACCGGCGCGATCGGAGCAACCCGCGTCGTCGGCGACGAGCCGGCCGGTCCCACGTCTGGAAGATGGGCCCGGCGATGCCCCAGCCGACCATCAGCAGCAGCGTTCCCAGGCCCGCCAGCAGCAGCCCCACCCCCAGCGCCAGGCCGCGGCAGATTTTGTCAAAGACGTGCATACGCGCCTCCGGCCGAGCCGTGGTGCAAGCGCTGCGCCATGGCGGGTGGGCGTGCTACACTGGCCGGCGATGCGTGCCCCAGCCGTTCGCCGCTGCCATTTGATGCTGCCCGCGTCGCTTGTCGCGGCGGTGCTGGCGGTGGGATGCGCGGCTGCCGAGCCGGTGCCCAATCCCATGGTGCTCGAGGCCGAGGCCTACGACCGCGCGTTCGATGCCGCGCGTCAGACGCTGCGTGAGCAGGGGTTCATGATCGACGACGCCTCGCACCGCCTGGGCCGGGTCACGACCCACCCGCGTTTCTCGCCGACGATCGTGGAGCCCTGGCACGGCGACAACCGCACGCTCGCCCTGGCCGCGGCGTCGACGCTCAACCTTCAGCGTCGGACGGTGACGGTGCTGCTCGAGCCGCTCGAGGACGAGCCGCTGCTGGATCTGCGCGTCGAGGTGCTGCTGGAGCGGCAGCAGGAGGTCACCCACCAGATCAGCGGCTCGGCCGGCCGCAACGTCTTCTCGCGGCTCGACGGCGTGCCCACCGAGTGGGCGCGGCGCGGCATCGAGCGTCGCTACTGGGAGCCGGTCGGCCGGGACGACCATCTGGAGGCGGCGCTGCTGCGAAACATCGCGCAGCAACTCGAGATCAACTTACCCTGACAAGCCGCTCGCGGCTTCGCGAAACCGAACCCGAACACCGGAAATCCCGACCTTCGCTCGCAAACTCGCTCAGGACGGGCGTTAACAAGTCCTGAACCCCGAACCGCGAACTCCCCCATGCCTACGACCGAACGAATGACGCTGCGCATCGGCCACTCGCCCGACCCGGACGACGCCTTCATGTGGTGCCCGCTGGCCAACTTCACCGGGCCCGACGGCCGGGCGTATCGCCCGCAGATCGACACCGGGGCCTACGACTTCGTCCACGTGCTCGAGGACATCCAGTCGCTCAACGAGCGCAGCGAGCGGGCCGAGCTCGAGATCACCGCGCTGTCCATCCACCAGTACCCCTACGTTGCGGACCAGTATGCCCTGACGAGCTGCGGCTCATCGATGGGCGACGGCTACGGGCCGATGCTCGTGGCCCGGCGGGACGTGTCTATCGAGACGCTGATTGGCGGCGGCGGTGGTGGCGGGGCCAGGCCGCGCATCGCAATTCCCGGCATGCGCACCAGCGCCTGGCTGGCGTTTCAACTGCTGCTGCACGACCGGGGCGCGCTGAAGCCGGGCCAGCCGCTGCCCGTGGACTACGAGGTGGTGATGTTTGACCAGATCATCGAGCGCGTCGTGGGCGGGCAGTTCGACGCCGGGCTGATCATCCACGAGGGCCAGCTCACCTACGCCGAGGCGGGGCTGCACTGCGTCGTGGACCTGGGCCAGTGGTGGAAGCAGACGCGCGGCCTGCCGCTGCCGCTGGGGGGCAACGCCATCCGCCGCGACCTGGGCGAGCGGATGGGCGAGGTGTGCGCGATTCTGCTGGCGTCGATCCGCCACGCGCTGGAGCATCGTGACGAGAGCGTCGCCTTCGCGCTGAACTGGGCGCGCGGCATGGGCGGCGACCTGGCGGACCGCTTCGTGGGCATGTACGTCAACGACTGGACGCTGGACTACGGCCCAATCGGCCGCGAGGCGGTGCAGCGCTTCCTCGGCGAAGCGAAGGATGCGGGCCTCGTGCCCGACCGCGGCGAGATCGACTTCGTCGCCCCTGCGGGCCAAGCGTGATCGGTTGGCCACGAAGGCGCGAACGAGGCACGAAGCAAGGCAGGATAAGGAATGCAGGAAGGGCAGGAATGCAGGAAAAAGGCAAGGTGATCAACGCCTTTACGGTTTGAATTATTTCCTGGTTTCCTGGCTTGCTTATTTGTCTTTCTGCCTTCCTTCGGGCCTTCGTGGCTCTCCCCGAAACAGGGATCGGCAGGCAGCATGTGGGTGACCGACACGGTTGACGAGACGCGCAAGCGGCGGCGGGCGCTGACGGGTCGCGTCGCGCTGGTGCCGACGATGGGCGCCCTGCACGCCGGGCACCTGGCGCTGGTGCACCGGGCGCGCGAGCTGGCCGAGCACGTGCTGGTCTCGATCTTCGTCAACCCGACGCAGTTTGGCCCCGGCGAGGACCTGGAGCGCTACCCGCGGACGCTCGAGGCGGACCTGGGCGCCTGCCGCGATGCCGGGGTCGCGGGGGTGCTCGCGCCGCCGGTCGACGCGATCTACGCCCCGGACGTGCCCGAGGTGCTCGTGGACGTGCCGGAGCTGACGGCGATCCTTGAAGGCGCCCATCGCCCGGGCCACTTCCAGGGCGTCTGCCGCGTCGTCGCCAAGCTGCTGAGCATCTTCACGCCCGACGTTGCGGTGTTCGGCCGCAAGGACTACCAGCAACTGAAGGTTGTCGAGGCGATGGTCGCGGACCTGATGATGCCCGTGCGGATCGAGGCGGTGCAGACGGTGCGCGAGCCGGACGGCCTGGCGCTGTCCAGCCGCAACCGCTACCTCGACGAGGAGCGGCGGCGTCACGCCCTGGGTCTGAGCAAGGCGCTGGAGCAGGCGCGGATGCTCGTGGAGGAGGCGGGCGAGTCGGACCCTGCCGACGTCGAGACGGCGATGCGGCAGGTGCTCGAGGCGCATCACCTGGACGTGGACTACGCCGTGGTGCGGCATCATCAGAGCCTGGCCGCGCTGGACTGCATCGAGACGCCGGTGGTGGCGCTGGTCGCGGCCTGGGCGGGCAACGTGCGGCTGATCGACAACCGGCTGTTGAGCCCGGCCACATAGGATTGTCGATTGCCGGGGGGCGCCTGCACAGGATGTCGCGCAGCCGGAGACCTGCTCGCTACGCGTTCACAGACCCCAGGTCGTGCGCCGCGCCAAGCAGAGTGCACCGCAGATTTGTGGCAGACGAGCGACGCGGTAAGGTGGGTGCCACCGGCGGCTTGTCCGCCAGTGCCTCGGCGCCGCCTGCGACGTGGGCGGTCGAAATCGTTCGGCAGGAAGGCATTTGCAGGGTACAGGGGCTTCGGTGCGCCTGGGCACTGGCGGACAAGCCGCCAGTGGCACCCCGATCATCGCACCTCGCACCTGCTCATCCTTTGAGGCGCACCCGCCAACCACGCGCCGCCCGAATCGGCTCAATGGGCAATCGACAATCGACAATCGGCAATTGGCAATCGGCAATCGAAAATCGGCCCTTACCCCTCGCCCCTACAATCCCACTCTCATGATCGTGGTCGAGGAGCGCGACAACACCTGGCGGCTGGTCACCCAGCCCGAGCATGCCCGCCTCGCCGGTGAGCTGGCCGGGCGCTGGTCGCGGCCTGATCCGCTGCCGGCGGCGGCGTGGCCTCGGCTGGTCGAGGCGGTGCGGCGTCACGACGAGGGCTGGGCCGAGGCGGAGCGTGAGCCGGCCATCGACGAGCGTGGTCGGCCGCACACCTTCAAGAGCCTGCCCACCGCCGCGCACGCCGACATCTGGCGCTGCACGATCGACGGCCTGGCCGAGGCCGACGCCTACGTCGCCCTGCTTGTGGCGCTGCACGGCAGGTGGCTTTACACGCGGATGGCCCGGCCGGGTCAGCGCGACGATCCCGCGGCCGTGGCGCTGTTGCAGGAGCTGGCGCACCGCATCGACGAGCTGCTGGACCGCCTGCGCCGCGACGAGCCCGGCCTGGCCGAGGCGTTGACGCCGCGGACGCTGGAGATCGCCCGGCGGCTGCTGGGGCTGCTCGATGCCTGGAGCCTGATGCTCGTGGGCGGCCTGTCGCCGGGGCGCTTCCCCGAGCCGGTGGCCTTCGGCGCCGAGACGGCCCAGATCGAGATCGAGCCCGGGGCCCCGGCGGTGCGCGTCGCGCCCTGGCCCTTCGCCGAGCCGGGGCCCTTCGACCTGGCGGTGGCCGCCCGCTGGATCCCGGCCCGGCGCTACCGCAACGCCCTGGACGTTGCCCATACGCTGCGCAAGGCGAACGTGGGGCAACTGCGCTTTCGCGTGATCCCGCCGTGAGGGCGCGGCGGGATTGGTGATCCTTGCCCAGGGAATGGTCGCCGCCGGGTGCCACTGACAAGCGGAGTCCGCGGAGCTTGTCAGTGCCGATTGGCGTCGCGGACCCGTCACGCCAGCCGACACTGACAAGGCCGAGGACGGCCTTGTCAGTGGCACCCCGGGCCGTACCCTTACTTGTGCCAAGGTCGATAACACGCCGCACGCCCCCCCATGGCCCGACTGGCGCTCGCCGCCTGCCGGGTCGATAGATACGGATGACGGACAACGCGCACGCGCGCCCGATAACGGACTTTCCTTTTGCGGACCCCCGCCCATGACCACCGCCACCGCAAGCGAGAACGACGCCCCGCCCGCCCCGCTGATGCTCGGCGTCAGCGGCATGCGCGGGATCGTGGGCCAGTCGCTGACGCCTGAAGTCGTCGCCCGCTACGCCGCGGCCATCGCCTCGCACCTGCGCCAGGCGGGCAACGTGGCCCAGCCGCACGTCGTGATCGGCCGCGACTCCCGGCCGAGCGGCGAGATGTGCGAGGCGGCGGCCCTGGCGGGGCTGCTGGCCGTCGGCTGCCGGGTCACGCGCCTGGGCGTGGCCACGACGCCGGCGGTGGCCTACATGATCGACCACCTCGGCGCTGACGGCGGGCTGGTCATCACCGCCAGCCACAACCCGATCATCTGGAACGGGCTCAAGGCCCTGCGCCGCGACACCGCCGCCCCGCCGCCGGACGAGGCGAACGAGCTCATCGCCCGCTTCCGCGACGGGCGGCTGGACTACGTCGGCGTCGAGGCGATCGGCGAGACGGACCATGACCCGACCGCGGCGGCGGCGCACCGGGACCGGGTGCTGGCCCTGGTCGACGTCGAGGCGATCCGCGCCGCGAGGTTGCGCGTGGTGGTCGACTCGGTGCACGGCGCCGGCGGCGCCGAGGCCGCGGCGCTGATGCAGGCCCTGGGCGTGGAGCTGGTGCACCTGTACGCCGAGCCGACCGGCCGCTTCCCGCACGAGCCCGAGCCGCTGGCCGCGAACCTGACCGAGTTGGCGCGCGTCGTGGCCGAGCGCGGGGCGCAGGTCGGCTTCGCGCAGGATCCGGACGCCGACCGCCTGGCGATCGTGGACGAGACCGGGCGGTACATCGGCGAGGAGTACACGCTGGCGCTGGCGGCGCTGCACCTGCTGGGCCCGCGCGACGTGGCGGTGGCCAACCTCTCGACCAGCCGCATGCTCGACGACGTCGCCGCCGCCGCGGGCGCCCGCGTGCTGCGCTGCCCGGTGGGCGAGGCGCACGTTGCGGCGGTCATGCAGCAACATGGGGCGGTCATCGGCGGCGAGGGCAACGGCGGGGTGATCTGGCCGCGCGTCAGTTGGACCCGCGACAGCCTGGCGGGCATGGCGATCGTGCTCGAGATGCTCGCCAAGCAGCGCCGGCCGCTCTCGGCCATCGTCGGCACCATCCCGGCGTACGCCATCGTCAAGGACAAGCTGCCGGTGGACCCTGAGGTCGTGGCCCGGCTGGGCGCGGCGCTGCGCCACCACTTCGCCGGCCGGGACATCGACGAGCAGGACGGCGTGCGCGTCGAGCTCGACGATGCCTGGGTGCACGTCCGGCCCAGCAACACCGAGCCGATCCTGCGCCTGTTCGCCGAGGCGCCGGACAAGGCGACGGCCGCGCGGCTGATCGAAGAGGTCAAGCAGGCGTTGCGGTGAGGCCAGGTGGAAGGCGCGAAGCAGAGAGGGCGCGCGGCGCTGCCTCCGCGCTCCCTTGGGGGGCTTGATCCCTTACCCCCCTCCCTTCGGGAGGGGCCGGGGGAGGGTGCGGCCGTGCAAGCATGCGTCAACGACGGGTGTACGTCCACGATGGTCGGGCGCACCCTCCCCCTGCCCCTCCCGGGGGGAGGGGGGTGAGGTTGCAGCCCGCCCCGAGCGGCTGCACCGTTTCTGCATTCTGCATTCTGCACTCTGCATTCTGTTAAGCTCTGCCCATGCTCAAGGCCATCGTCTTTGACTTTGACGGCGTGCTGGTGGATTCCGAGCCGCTGCACTATCGGGCGTTTCTGGAGGTGCTTACGCCCGAGGGGATCACGTTCGACTACCCGGAGTACCTTGCCCAGCTCGTGGGCTTTGACGACCGTGACGCCATGCGCCACATGCTCGAGCGTCACGGCAAGGCGCACGGCGACGGCGAGGTTGAGCGGCTGTGCCTGGCCAAGCAGCGTGCCTTCGACGCCCAGCTTGCCGGGGGTGTCGAGGCCCTGCCGGGCGCGGTGGAGCTGGTCGACGCGGCCGCGGCGGAGATGCCCATTGCGGTCGCCAGCGGCGCGACGCGCGCCGACGTGGTGCACATGCTCGATGCCCTGGGCCGACGTGACCGCTTCGCGGCGATCGTCACCGCCGACGACGTGCAGCGGTCCAAGCCCGACCCGCAGAGCTACGCCGACGCCGCTGCGCAGCTCGCGCGGCTGCACAGCGACCTGGCGATCGTCCCGGGCGACTGCCTGGCGATCGAGGACACGACCACGGGCCTGGCGTCGGCCCGCACGGCGGGGCTGCGCACGCTGGCCGTGACCAACACCGAGACGTACGAGGCGCTGGACGCGGCGGCCGAGCGCGTCATCGCCTCGCTGGCGGACATCAACCTCGCCACGCTCCAGGCGTGGTACGCCTAGCCGGCGTCATTGAGAATAACCACAGAGGCACAGAGAACACAGAGGTAAGACATTGATGAGTATCCATTTAGCCGCCGCAAGGGCGCCTTCGGCCCGAGGTGCCGGCGCAGACTTCGCGCCAAGCCGACCGTGAAACATCCATCACTTCCTGTTTCTCAGAGATCTCTCTGTGTCTCTGTGCCTCTGTGGTGAATAATCAGGGCTAGCCGGGTTCCGGGCGAAAGCGCTCCAGCGGTGCCACGCAACGCCGTGAGCTATTGATGTAGGGTGGGTAGAGCGAAGCGAAACCCACCACGTTCGTCGCAGATCCAGGGGGAAAAGGTGGGTTTACCGGCATTCGCCGGTGCCGCAGCCATCGCTTCGCTCTACCCACCCTACAGCGTCGCGCCTCACTTCAGCGCTCGCTGCCCCCGCGCCTGCCGTGTGGCGTTGACCTGCTGCAGCGCCGCCGGCTCGTGTCGCAGCAGGGCCAGGAGCTGCGACGTGGACACGCCGAGGGCGGTTGCGGCCTGGCGCACGTCGCCGCGTGTGGCGGCGATCCAGTCCAGGGCCTCGGCCAGGAGGGCGGGGAAGTCGGCATGGTCGGGGTTGATCGCGAGCTTGCCGGCGCGGCTGCGGCCGCGCCACAACGCGCTGGGCTCGCCGGTGACGTGGTGGCGGACGTGCAGGGCGAGCTTCAGGCGCAGGCGGCGCAGGGCTTTGCGCTGGTTCTCGGCCTGTGATCGCCGTTCACCGGCCTGGGCGGCGAGGCCGGTGGGCTGGTGCGTCAGGCGCACGGCGGTGGCGGTCTTGTTGCGATGCTGGCCGCCGGGCCCGCCGCCGCGGGTGCGCTCGGCGCGGCACTGGGCGAGCAGCGTTGCGTCATCGAGCGCTGCCGGGTGCGGCTGGGCTGGCGTTGAATCGGCCATGAGCCTATCGTAGCCGTCCGCGCCGACGCGTCCGTTCGCTCAAGTCCTCGCGCCCGTCGGCCGACTGCTGACATGGTGACCCAGGAGACGCGCGCATCTTGAGCGGCACCCCCGCCACCGAGACCGAGGGCTCCGCCTTCACCCCGGCCGACGGGCTGCTGGGCAAGCTCGACACGTGGATGGCCGCCAACCCCTGGCATCCGCGCATCATTCCCTTCGTCGTCTACCTCGTTTTCCT
>SLDI01000047.1:0-4040 GCA_007125385.1 Phycisphaeraceae bacterium
CGAAAAGTGGGTGCCACGGCTTGACCGCGAAGCGGCAAGCCGTGCGGCGGCCGACGGAGGCACGGCTTGCCCTTCGGGACAAGCCGTGGCACCCCCACTCCTGCGGTTTTCGGACGGAGCCTAGCGCGCACCGTGTCTGGCTTCGCGTCCTTCGCCTGCTTCGCCCCTTCGCGGTGAACGGGAGTGCTTGACTTGACGGATGAGCCACGAGAGCGTCGGCGGATCAGTGGCCGGCGGGTGCTGCTGGTGCTGTTGATCGCGGCGCTGACGGTGCCGCTGCTGACGTGGGGGACGCTGCGCTGGGTCGAGCACACGCTCGAGCAGGCGGAGCCTTTGGACTGGCGTCAGCGTGCCGAGTGGCCGACGCTGCCGGTGCGCTGGGTGAACGAGCCTCACGAAGAGTGGGAGGCGGCGCGCGAGGCCGAGGCGGCGGAGGCGATGGCGCGGCTGCAATCGCTCGCCGGGGCCGACGACTTCACCGAGCCGCACGTCGCCGACGAGCTGGCGACGCTGGCGGAGCATGACGGCGTCGCGTTCTACGCCCATTGGCTGCGGGGCCAGTGGCATCGGCTGAGCGACGAGCCGGAGGCGGCGGAGGCGGCGTGGGTTAAGGCTTTCGCCGCGGCCGACGGGGCGATCGTGCTGCGCTACGTCGACGAAGCGGGCGTACCCGTGCGTGGGCTGGAGCTCGGCCCGCTGGTGCTGGAGGTGGCGCCGGGCGAGCGGCTGATCTACCCGGCGTTGGTGACCGACCGCGGGGGCCGGGTGCAGGTGCCGGTGCCGGGGGCGTCGAAGCGCGTGATCCAGCGGCCGAGTGTCGGGCCGGGCCTGACGACGCGCGACCCGTGGCGGGCGGAGTGGATGCGCTACCCCGGCCGCGCGGGCGTGCTTCCGCCGGTGGTGGTGCAACGTCGGTGACGGGCGGGGGATCCGGCGATGATGTAGGGTGGGTAGAGCGAAGCGAAACCCGCCACGTCGGCCGTGGATCCACGGAAATCCTGGTGGGTTTCGCTTCGCTCTACCCACCCTACAACGAGCGTTCACGGCGGTGTCGGCCCGGGCCTAACGCGACGCGTCGTCGTCCTCGCCATCGACGTGCTCGTCCTCATCCGGGACCTCGGCGTCGCGATCGTCCAGCTCATCGAGCTCCTCGTCGCTGGGCTCGCCGAACTCGCCACGCTTGGCGCGGGCCTCGCGGATCTTCGCCCGGCGCTCGGCGCGGCGGCGGGCGGCCTCGTCCGGCCAGTCGTACTCCACCTCCCCCGTCTCGGGGTCGCGCCAGTCCGTCGGCGCGTCGTCCGGCGCGTCGTTGGAACCTGCGTCCTCGTCGGTGGTCGGCTCAAGCCGAATCTCGCCGGCGATGCGGTCCTGGAGCACGCGCACCTTCTTCTCGCGCACCAGCTCCAGCGTCGCCAGGAACAGGCCGATCAGCTCGCTGCGGTTGGTGCGGCCCTCGAAGATCTGCTGCAACGTCATGGCCCCGTCGCGAAGCAGGCGGTCGTGGATGTCGGCCGCGTGCAGTGCGAGGGGCGTGTCGTCGACGGTGACGTGGTGCTCGCGGCGCTGGCCGATCGAGTCGAGGATGCGCGAGAACGCCTGGCAAAGGTCCAGCACGTTCACGTCGTCCAGGTCGATCTCCACGCTGCCCGGCTCGGCCTCGTCGCGCGGCCTGGCCGGCTCGCTCGCCTTGGCGGGGGCGCGGGCGGACCACAACGCCTGCCGCTGCTCGAGCGCCCGGGCGGCGTCCTTGTAGCGCTTGTACGCCAGCAGTTGCTGCACCAGCTCATAGCGGGGGTCGGTCGGGCTGGTGGACTCGGCTTCGGCGGGGGCGTCCGTCTCGGCCTCGCCCACGCCGGCGCGCGGCATGAGCATCTGGCTCTTGATCTCCAGCAGCGTCGCCGCCATCACGAGAAACTCGCCCGCCTTGTCCACGTCGATCGCCTGGATGAGCTTGAGGTGGTCCAGGTACTGCTCGGTCAGCTCGGCCACGGGGATGTCGTTGAGGTCGATCTCGTTCCGCTTGACCAGATACAGCAGCAGGTCGAGCGGGCCGGCGTAGGCATCGAGCTGGACGCGGTATTCTTCGGCCGTGGGCATGGGGAACGTCCGGGCATGCGGGAACGCGGAAACGGAACCACCGATGCATGATGATACACACTGATAAAGGGAACCGACCGAGCGGGTCCCCCTCCCAGGGGGAGGGGGGCCCAACCTGCATCGGTGTGCATCAAAATGCATCGGTGGTTTCATCCCCCTCCCTGCGGTACGCTTACAGGCTCATGAGCGTGGACCGCGTGCAGCATGACGAGGAACTGGCGTTCGCCCGGCGGGTGCTCGACGCCGAGGCTGAGGCCATCCGCCGCATCGCCCTGGACGAGGCGTTCACCCGGGCGGTGGACCTGATCCTCGCCAGCGAGCCGCAAGCTTCCGTGATCGTCTCGGGCTTGGGCAAGTCGGGGCTGATCGGCCGCAAGCTCTCGGCCACGTTCGCCTCCACGGGTACGCCCAGCCAGTTCCTGCACCCGTCCGAGGCGTTGCACGGCGACCTCGGCCGCGTCCGCCGCGGCGACGTCGTGCTGCTGCTGAGCTACACCGGCTCGACCGAGGAAGTCGTGAGCCTCGCCCAGGTTCTGCGCCAGGACGGCGTGGCCATGATCGCGATCGTCGGCCAACGCGGCTGCGACCTGTCTCGCCTGGCGACGGCGACGCTGTGCATCGGCGATGTGGCGGAGGCCTGCCCGCTGAACCTCGCCCCCACGGCGTCGACCACCGCCATGCTCGCCCTGGGCGACGCCCTGGCGCTGGCGGTGAGCAAGCGGCGGCAGTTCGGCGTCGAGGAGTTCCGCAAGCTGCACCCCGGCGGCGGGCTGGGCCGACAGCTCACGCCCGTGGTCGAGGCGATGCGCTTCAAGGCCGGGCTCAACCTGCCGCTGGTGGATCGCGCGCTGACCGTCGAGCAGGCCTATGGCGAGGCGGAGCGCTACGCCCAGGCGTCCGGCCTGCGCCGCGCCGGGGCGCTGCTGGTCGTCGACGACGCGGGGCGGTTGGCGGGCATCGTCACCGACGGCGACCTGCGCACCGCCCTGATCCGCCAGGGGCCCGAGGTGTGGCGCGGGCCCATCGAGCGCATCATGACCGCCAACCCCACGACGCTGGGCGACGACGCGCTCGTGCGCGACGCCGTGCGCATCGTGCGCGAGCACCGGTTTGACGAGATCCCCATCGTCGACGCCGACGGCAAGGCCGTGGGGCTGATCGACGTGCAGGACCTGGCGGCCTTGAAGGTGATCGAAGGATGAGCGACGAGCGGCTGGCGAACGTGCGGCTGATGGTCTTCGACGTCGACGGCGTGCTGACCGACGGCAGTGTGATCCTCGACGACCGCGGCGTCGAGACACGACGCTTCCACATCCGCGACGGCCTGGCGTTCAAGCTCGCGCGCGGCCAGGGCATGGAGCTGGCGATCCTCTCGGCCCGCACCAGCCGGGCGGTGACGCGGCGGATGAAGAACCTCAAGGTCGAGCACGTGATCCAGGGGGCGCGCGACAAGCGGGCGTCGCTGACCGCGCTGCTGGCGAAGCTGGGCGTTGCGGGCGAGCAGACGGCGTATCTGGGCGACGACTTGCAGGACCTGCCCGCGATGCGCTGCTGCGGGTATCCGATGGCGGTCGCCGACGCCGCGGCCGAGGTGCGGGCGGCGGCGGCGTACGTCACGTCGACGCCCGGCGGGCGCGGCGCGGCCCGCGAGGCCGTCGAGCACGTGCTGCGCGGCCAGGGCAAGTGGGACGCCGCCGTCGCCGCGGAAACCGGCGAGGACGTGGCGTCCATCACGTGACGCGCGACACCACGGCGACACGGAGCAACCGCGAAGCCGGGGCTCTGTGAGAACCGCGAACAAGCGAAGCAGGCGAAGGGCGCGAAGAGGCTTTATTGGCCTTTGAATGGTTGGCTTCACCACGGGGTAGGGGTCGCCCTCTGTGCCTCTGTGGTTATCCCGCCCACGCCCGGAGCGCCGCGAGAATATCGCGGCCGAGCGTGCG
>SLDI01000389.1:0-4033 GCA_007125385.1 Phycisphaeraceae bacterium
CGCGGCGGTCACCGGCGGTGACGGTCGCGGTCGACTCGCCGGCGACGATCGACGCGGCCGCGCACGCGGGCATCGCGCGCTGCCTGATCGACGTGAACGTGGGGCAGGACCGCTGCGGCGCGACGGTCGACGACGCGGGGCCGCTCGCGGAGCGCGCCCGCGCCCAGGGCGTGGAGGTTCGCGGCGTGATGGGCTACGAGGGCCACCTGATGATGGTGCGCGACCGCGTCGAGCGCGCCCGGCGCGTCGCCGACGCCATGGCCATCCTCCGCCAGGCGCACGACGCCGTCGGCGGGGCGATCGTCTCCGCGGGGGGCACCGGCACGTACGACCTGCACGACGACACCGGCGTCACCGAGATCCAGGCCGGCAGCTACGCGCTGATGGATCACGATTACGCCCAGCTTGGCCAGCCCTTCGGCCAGGCGCTCTACGTCCTTGGCACGGTCATCTCGGTCAGCCCCGGCCATGCCGTGGCGGACGTGGGGCTCAAGGCGCTGGCGATGGATCACGGCAACCCGCAGTTGCCCGGGGCGCAGGTGCGCTCCTGCAGCGACGAGCACATGGTGTTCGTGCCCGGCTCGCCGGTGCGCCCGGGCGATCGCGTGCGGGTGATCCCGGGACACGTGGACCCGACGATGGCGATGCACGAGGCGGCGTGGCTGGTGCGTGGCCAGGCGGTGGTCGATCGCTGGGCGATCGATCTGCGGGGCTGGTGAGCCTCAGCGTGAATCGGCGTTCTCATCAGCGGCCCGGCGCTCGCCGGCCTGCTCGTCGGCGACGGCTTCGACGTCGGCGCGCAGCCGCTGGTTGAGGTGGCGCACGGTCAGCGCCAGGCCGGCGGTGGTCGCGAGCACGAGGATCACCAGCGGCCAGGGCACCTCGCCGCGCAGCAGGGCCTGGTAGACGGCGTCGACGCCGACGACCAGCACGATCGTGCCGGGGATCTTGCCCAGGATCGACCAGAAAACGTAGGTGCCGAAGCGCACGTGCGTGACGCCGAAGCCGTAGTTGACGACCCAGAACGGCAGGAGGTTGATCAGGCGTACGGTCAGCACCATCACCGGGCCGTGGTGCTGCGTCAGGCGGTTGACCTGCCTGAAGCGTCGGCTGCGGCCGATGTGGCGCATGACGAAGTCGCGCAGCAGGTGGCGGGCGATCAGGAACGAGACGATCGCGGAGATGGTCGAGGCCACGAGGCTCGTGGCCACGCCGATCAGGGCGCCGAACAAGGCGCCGGCGGCGGCGGTGAGCACCGCCCCGGGGAAGCAGAGCGTCGTGACGACGACGTAGATGGCGACGAACACCGCCGGGGCGAGGTAGCCCCAGCCGTCAATCCATTGCCGCAGGTGCTCCAGGTCCCCGTAGAGCCCGAGTTGGTCGCCCAGCAGGTAGAGCCCGGCCAGGAGGGCGAGGATCAGCAGCGGGTGCCACCAGCGCACGACGCGCTGCTCGACCTCCATGAGCGTGGCCGGCGGGGCGTCCTGGCCGCCGGTGGAGGACGCCGGCGGCGCCTCGTGGATCGATTGGGATTGGGGGGGATGGTCGTTCATCGGCAGCCCTGCCGCACCTGACGCCTGGATTCCATGGCCGCGATCCGACCCCGGCGATGCGGATCGACGCGACAGTGTAGCACGCGCCCCGCCGCGCCTTCACGTCGGCGGCCAACCCGCCACGGCGGGAGCATCTATTCGTCGGCGGGCGGGGGATCGACGCCCAGCGCCGCGGCCGCGGGCGTCAGGCGCCACGTCTCGGACAGCAGCGCCGGGCCTGTTGCCACGCCGTGGCGCTGCCCCGCCCAGAGCGGGCCCAGGCTCACGGCGGTGAGCCCGGCCGCGGCGTCCGTGGCCAGCAGGCGATGCACCTCGTCCAGCGCGTCGACCGCGTCGCCGGCCAGGGCGACGATGCGGATGGGCAGCTCGAAGCGCTCGTGCAGCCGGGCCAGGGCCGCGGCGGCCAGCGCGGGGTCGGCCAGCGTCAGCGCCAGGCCGTCGATCGCCCCGCCGGCGGCGAGCAGGGCATTCAGCCGGGCGATGAAACGGTCAAGGCGCTGCGGCGAGTCGAGCGTGTCGTGGGCCCAGAGGCGCACGTCCGGGTCGAGCCGGCGCACGTGCTCGGCGACCAGGCTGACGCGACGCGGGCCCAGCGCCGGCGGGTCGGCGGCGCCGAGCTCGTCGATGAGCTGCCAGTCGGCGACCCGGCCGCGGGTCAGCAGCACGCGGGCGAGGAAGTCGCTGGCGTCGGCGTCGGCGTTGGCGTTGGCGTCAGCGTCGGCGGGGGTCGGGATGAGGCTGGCGGCGTAGATTGCCCGGCCGCGGTCCTCGAGCCACTCCATGGCGCCGGCCAGGGCCTCGGCCGCACGGTCGGTGATCCGGCCGGGCGGGCCCAGGGCGCCGGCAAACGCCTCGCAAGGCACGATCACGGCATCGACGTGGCGCTCGATCGCCTGCCGGTAGCGCCGGCCGTGGGGGTCGTCGCGCGTCAGGGCGAAGACGTCGACGACGGCCGCACGCGCCGGCGCGCGGGCCGCGGCGGCATGGTCGTGGGCGTTGGCGTCGGTGGCGGGCGCGACGTCGGCGGAGGTCAGCAGCAGGCCCAGGGCGAGCGCCGCAAGGGTTGCCCCACGGGTGATGACGTGGCTGGTCGTGGGCTCTCCTTGCCGGGGCGGATGGGGCATGGGTGGTTGCGGTGCGGCGGCTGCGTCGGTCGGCAGTGCTACGACCTGCCGGCAGGTGATGTTCGCCTTGGCGACGACGGTAAAGCGGGGTGTGCGGCAGCTTTGCACCCCCGGATGACGCGGCTATACTGTGCCGGCCCAGGGGCGATTAGCTCAGTTGGCTAGAGCGCATCCTTGACGTGGATGAGGTCACAGGTTCGAGTCCTGTATCGCCCACTTGAAATGACAAGGGCTTGCGGCAACGCCGTGAGTCCTTTTTCGTCCGGTGCAGCATCCGGGGCATATCCGGTGAGGCCAGGCGCACCACGACGCCGCGTTGGGGGTTTGCGCCAGCGCTGCCGGAGGGGTTGGGCCGGCTTTGAGGCCCGTCTCGCCGATCTCAATTCAAACTGACATCGGAACGCGTACCATGCCCGCCTCGCCCCTGTCCGACCTGTCGCGCTGCGCCATCCACAGCTTCACCAACAAGCCCTGGTCGCTGCGCCAGTGCATCGACGCCTACGCGGCCGCGTCCATCCCCGCCATCAGTGTCTGGCGCAACGTGATCGACCCGGCCCAGGGCGGGGTCGCGCCGGCCGAGGGCGGCAAGATGCTCGCCGACGCCGGGCTCGACGTGCCGGCGCTGGTGCGTGGCGGGTTCTTCCCGGCCGCGGACCGCGCCGGGCGTGACAAGGCGATCGACGAGAACCGCCGCTGCCTCGACGAGGCGATGGCGATCGGGGCGGAGATGGTGGTGCTGGTCGTCGGCGCGGTGCCGGGCATGCCACTGGCTGAGGCGCGCAAGCAGGTGGGCGAGGGCATCGCCGCGTCGCTCGAGCATGCCGAGGAGACGGGCGTCAAGCTCGCCATCGAGCCGCTGCACCCGATGTACGCCGCGGACAAGAGCTGCATCAACCGCATGGCCGAGGCTCGCGAGATCTGCCGGCAACTGCACCATCCCAAGCTCGGCATCGCCGTGGACGTCTACCACGTCTGGTGGGACCCGGACCTGGAGCAGGAGATCAGGATGGCCGGCGAGAACGGGTGGATCTTCGGCTTCCACGTCTGCGACTGGCGCGTCGAGACGCGCCACCTGCTCACCGATCGCGGGCTCATGGGCGACGGCTGCATCGACATCCCCACCATCCGTGGCTGGGTCGAGCAGGCCGGGTTCGACGGCTACAACGAGGTCGAGGTCTTCTCCGAAGAGTACTGGGCGTGGGACCAGCACAAGTACCTCGACCGCATCACACAGGCCTACCTCAACCACACCTGAGGCCGACGCAGAATGCAGAAGGCAGAATGCAGAAAATCGGGAACTGAACGCCTGACCACCGATCGTTAGCCGTCGCCCCCGGGCGACGCGGCGCCCGCCCA
>SLDI01000087.1:0-4032 GCA_007125385.1 Phycisphaeraceae bacterium
AGCCGTGCGCTTGCCGACGATCGCACGGCTTGCCCCTTCGCGGTCAAGCCGTGGCACCCTGAGCAGGTCCCATCTGGAAAAAGTCAACCATTCAATGGGCGATAAGTCCCGCTGCCAAGCTCACTCGCCCAGCGCCGTCGCCACCTCCGCCGCGAGCTCGTAGAGCTCGCGCTCGCGGGCCTGCCAGTCGCTTGAGCCGACGTACCAGATGTTGCCCGCGATGCCCGGGCGGCTGCGCCAGCCCCCGCCGCTGGTGGCGTAATCGGTGGGCCCGCGCGTCAGGCGCAGCGTGCTGCGTCCGCGGAAAATCGCTTCCAGCCGCTGGGCCAGCATGTCATGCACGCGCTGCACCAGCTCATCGCTCAGCCGCCCGCGACGATCGTCGTCCAGCAGCACCGATTCCAGGTAAATGCGCGTCTCGGCGAGCTGGGCGCCCTCGCGGAACATCTCGTAGCGCTGCGTCGAGGCCGGGCCGTCCGGGCCGGGCGCGAGCACGTGGTTGTGCAGGTCGAGGTTGCGCCATGAGCTTTGCGGGTAGCGTGCCCAGACCTGCCCGCGGCGTCGGCCGCGATCGTCGCGCACCGCCGACCAGTAGTCGGCCCCCAGCCGTCCCGGGCCGCGCATGTCGCCGGTGATGACCATCTCGCTGTAGTGCCGCCACGCGGACGTGCCCTGGCCCATGAACCCGGAGTTGCGGTTGTAGTAGGCGAGCAGCTCCGGGCGGTTCCAGCCGTGCTGCGGCTCGTCGGGCCGCGACGCGAAGCTGATGTTCCACACCCGCGTCTGGTACACGCCGCGGGCAATGTCGTGGATCGGCCGCTCGCTGCGCAGATTGAACCCGTGGTGCGAATGGTTGACCCACCCCACGCCGGGGGCGATCTCGGCCCAGAACTCGACGTCGTCGCGCGTCGCCCACAGGTCGCTGAGCAACCCGAACGCCGCCTGCTCCGTCAGCCCCCGCGCCGCCAACCGCTCGTCCACGCCGCGCCACAGCTCGCGCCATTGCGACGCCATCTCGCGATACATCGGCAACTCCCGCCGCACCGCGTCGCCGCTGGCGTCGATCATCGTCACCACCGGCCCGTCGCCCAGCTCGTCGCCCAGCGCCGCCAGCGCCCGCCCCGGCTGGCCATTGGTCACCGTCTGCGCGCGTTCCTGCGCGCCCACGTAAATGTCCCACACCACGAACGTCACCAGCGACAGGTCGCCCAGCTCCTCCTGGGCCGTGTCGAGGTAGCGCTCCATCGGCTCATAGTCGAAGCGGTAGCCGCCCTCGCCGTCGTCGACCCAGCGCACCATCGACTGCTCGTTGCCCCGGTTCGTCTCCGCCAGCAGGGGGATGTAGACGGTGCTGGTGCCCACTTCGCGCATCAGACGCATCGACTGAGCGATCAGCTCGAAGTGCTCGTCCGACCACAGCTCCACGTCATACTCCAGCGCCAGCGTGTCCGGGCTCTGCCAGAGCTCGACCCACAGCTTCCAGTTGGCCGGCTGGGGCAGCGTCCAGTCGATCACGTCCACCTCCAGCTCGACCGTGCGCGGCGGCTCGCCGGCCATCGTCACCGTCAGCTCGCCGCGATACGTCCCCGCGGCCGCGTCGTCGGGGATCGCCACCGTCACCCACACCGGCACGACCGCGCCGCCGACCGGGGCGCGCGGGGCCGGCTCAATCTCGCCGACGCGCTGCTCGACGGTGTCGTACTGCCCCGCGGGGCGCTCGGCCAACGTGCCGAGGTAGGTGACCGACCCGGCGTAGGGGTTCTGCTCGTAGGTGTAGGGGTAGGTCAGCGACCAGCGGCCGTGGCCGTGCCCGTAGCGCACGCGCACGCTCGCCGGGTCGATCACCGCGCCGTCGGGTCCGGCCAGGTCGGCCACCTCGACGGCCAGGTCACGGATGGGCCGGTCGGCGGCGACGACAACCTTGCCGCTGTAAAGCCCGTTGCGCACCCCCGCCAGCCGCACCGGCCGCAGCGGCTCGTTGGGGTCGGCCCAGTCGGCGTCGAAGTCCGGGGCCATCGCGTCGCTGTTGTAGATCTGCACGCCCGCCGGCCGCTGCGCGTTGGGCACCAGCCCGTCGGCCCGACCGGCGGTGAGCTGCACCCGGCGAAGAAAAGCCGTCGGCCAGCTCAGGTCGAACGCCGTGTTCGCCCGGCGGGTGTGGCCCTCGCTCAACCGGGCCGCGTCGGCGCGCAGGGCTTCGTGATACCCGGCCCGGACGATCTCGATCGCCACCACGTTCACCCCCTCGCGCAGGACGTCGGCCGGGATCTCCGCCTCCAGCCAGCGCATGCGATGCTCGTTGTAATGCGCCTGCCGACCCGCGTCGCCGCCGGCGATCGCCTCGCCGTCATCATTGACGAACGCCTCGCGCGGGTAAGGCTCGGCCAGCGTGTCGGCGTCGAGCGCCCCGGCCGGCAGATGCCCGCGCGCGACCTCCTGACCGTTGACGTAGACCACCGCCCCGCCGAAGTAGCCCACCGTCAGTTCCAGGTCCGCCACGGCCGCGGGGTCCGTGACCTCGAACCGGCTGCGCACGTGCTGCCGGGTGGTGTAGGGCGAGCGCGTCCCGCCCATGGCGGTGGCGCGGTACCAGTGGCTGTCGTCGAAGTCCGGCGCCGCCCAGTCGTCCGGCGCCGGGGTGACCCGGCGGTTGAGCCAGTCCGGCCCGTCGTCGAGCGCCACCGGCGTCGAGCCGTCGTAGATGATCGGCGGTGCCAGCTCGTGGTGATGCCGCCAGGGGCCCATCGTGTCCAGCACGATCTGCTGGGCGAGGGCGGGCGTGGTGGTGGCGGGGAGGATGACCGCAGCCAGGCAAAGCGCCAGGGCCGGTCCCGTCGGGATGGGGCGTCTACGCATGAAGGAAGATTCTCACGTCGCGGGCTTGTCCCTGTCAAGGCCGCGCCGCCGCAGTGTCACATGATGAGATGGCCCGAATTCCCTATAATCGCCGCCGGTGCCATAACCACGCAAGATTGGAGGATTTTTCCATGGCCAAGCAGGTGAGATATGTCGTGATCGCCACGGGCGCGATCGCGCAGCGCCGGCATCTGCCGGAGGCGGCCGCCAACCCCAACGCCAAAATTGTCGGCGTCATGGACATCCGCGAGGACCGCGTCCACGAGGTCGCCGCGAAGTATGGCTGCCCGGCCTACACCGACCACAAGAAAATGCTCAAGGAGGTCGACGCCGACGCCGCCGTCGTCTGCGGGCCCAACTACGTCCACGCCCCCCAGAGCGTCGACTGCTTCAAGGCCGGCCTGCACGTGCTCGTGGAAAAGCCCATGGCCACGACGCGCAACGACGCCAAGAAGATGATCGAGGCCGGCAAAAAGGCGGGCAAGTACCTGATGATCGGGCTCAACCAACGCCTCATGCCCCCGCACGTCAAGGCCCGCGAGCTGCTCGACCGCGGCGTCATGGGCAAGGTGCTCAGCTTCCGCACCGCCTTCGCCCACGCCGGGCCCGACGGCTGGTCCATCGACGGCGCCAAGAGCTGGTTCTTCGACCCCAAGCAGGCCGTCATGGGTGCCACGGGTGACCTCGGCGTGCACAAGGCCGACCTGATGCGCTACCTGCTCAACGACGAGTTCACCCACGTCGGCGGCTTCGTCGAGACCCGCGACAAGAAGGACGGCCGGGGCAAGCTCATCGACCTCGACGACAACGCCTACCTCACGCTCAAAACCAAGAAGGGTGCCCTGGGCTACATCGTCGCCTCCTGGACCAACTACGGCCGCAGCGAGGGCAACTACACCGCGATCTACGGCGAGAAGGGCGTCATGGAGCTGGCGATGGACCCCGAGTTCGGCGTCGTGGTCAAGTATCGCAACGGCAACGTCGAGAAGCACAAGGTCGGCGCGGTCGCCTCCAACGAGGCCCAGACCTCCAGCGGCGTCATCGACCAGTTCACCGACTGCATCCTCAGCCGCAAGAAGCCGGACATCGACGGCCGCGAGGGCTACCAGGCGGTGAACGTGATCCTGACCGCGATGGAAGCGTCCAAGCGCGGTACGATCCTGGCGCTCAAGGACT
>SLDI01000151.1:0-4029 GCA_007125385.1 Phycisphaeraceae bacterium
ACTCAGCCGGCCTGCGCCGTGCCGGGCGCCGAGCCGGCCCAGCGCGTGGTGCGCCACGAGCAGCCAGGCGAGCAGCATGAACGTGCCCGCACCGATGAGGCCCAGGGCCTGCATATCGCCCGAGGCGTCGTGGCCCCAGCGCGCCAGGCCGATCATCGCCCCGCCACACGCCGCCACCGCCAGCCAGGTAAGCCGGGTCGATGACTGGCCGGGCGCCTCGTCCGGCGTCCCGAGCCTGTGCAGCAGGGCGATGGGCGTCCGGCGCGTAAGCCGCCAGGTGGTCAGGCCGATCGCCGCCATCGATGCGACCCACGCGATCGCCGCCGCCGCGACGATGCTCGCGGCGCTGGCGGTAAAGAGCACCGGCGTCGCGCCCACCGCCGGCGCCCAGATCGTTCGCAGGCCCAGCAGCAGCAGGTGCGTGTAGCCGAGCCCGGCACCGATGCCCAGCAGCCCGCCGACGGCGGCCAGCACGGCGCCTTCGAGCGTCAGCAGCCAGCAGACCTGCCGGCGGGTGAAGCCCACCGCCATCAGCAGGCCGATCTGACCCCCGCGCTGCTGCGTGCCAAAGGAAAAGAGCATTGCCGTCAACAGCACCGCGGCGGTGATGAGGAACAGGCTCAGCCCGACGAACAGGCTGCCGAAGTAACGCCCGGGCCCATGCGCGGCGGCGGCCAGGGCCTGCTGCCGCACCGGCTCAAACGCCAGGCCCAACGCCGCCGGCTCCAGCACCGCGCGCACCTGGTGGCGTGCGTCCTGCACCGACTCGAACGCCGCCGCCTCCAGCCGGATCGCCGTGCAGTCGCCCAGGCGGTCGCCCCAGAGCTCGCGGCCGGCGTCGAGCTCGACGAACGCTTTGGGCGAGCCGCGGTACAGCTCCCAGTACTGTTCGTCGCGAGCGCGGATGCGGCCAAGGTCGATCGCCACGCCCGGGTTCCAGTCCGCCTGGTGCTCGGCGTCGGCGATGCCCGGCCAGGCGGGCATCAGCTCCGGGTCCAGGTACCGCCCCGCCAGCGGCACGATCCGCTCCACGCGAAACGCCTCGCTGCGCTGCACCAGCCGCCGACCGGCGGCCGGGACGTAGTAGTGCATGGTCACGCGATCGCCCACGCGCGCCGCCAGCTCCGCCTCGTCAGCCAACCAGGCGCTGAGCCAGATGGTGCGCTCCTTTGCGGGGCCCATCTGCGACGCCTCACGCTCGCCGAACCATGCGGCCGGCATCGCCGCGACCACCGCATAGGGCACGCGACGCTCGCCAAGCTGCAACTCGTTGGCCAGATACCCCAGGATCACCTGCGCCTCGAAGTGGTGCTCCACGGCCCGCCGAACGGGCTCGGCAATGAACACCGTGCGGCTCTGAAGCTGGTAGCCCCGTTCATCGCCCAGGTCGACCACGCTCAGGCCCACGTCCTCCAGCCGCCAATGCTCGGCCAGCGCACGCTCCAGCGCCGCTGCCGCCTGCGCTGACCCGTCGTCGGCGGCCAGCAGGGCGTTGGCGCGTTGCGGCCGGCCCATCGCCTCGGCCAGCGCATCCAGGGCGAGCAACGCGTTCGCCCTGGGCTGCTGGGAGCTCTGGAGGCTGAAGCGCCCGAGATTGTCGTCGTCGACGATGGCCGCAACCTCCACGCGCATCGCCACGCGGCGATCCTCGAGGTCGCCCAGCACGGCATCGGCAGGCAGAGCGCCGGGCCTGTCGAAGCGCAGGACGAGCTCATCGCCCACCTCGACGTCAAGCTGCCCGGCCAGGAAGCGGTTCAGCGCCACCTGCCCCGCGCCGAGCGCCACGTGCTCGGTGCCCAGCCGCCAGAAGGGTGCGTCCACGCCCAGCAGTTGCGTGCCCACGCCCACGGCCGACCCGGCCGGCGTCGTCGCCGTCGCCCGTGTGATGATCGCCGGCGCCACCGTCTCCAGCCCGGCCGAGCGCGCCACTTCCTCCGCCAGGGCGCTGCGAAAGTAGCGCTCGGGCGCGTGCAGGGCGTGGGTGGTCTGGCCCAGGCGCTGAAGCGCGACGGTGCGCAGGCTCAGACGCAAACAGTCGCCCAGGCTCAGCGCACCGAGCAGGGCTCCGGTGGCGATCATCGCCCCCAGGACCACGCCCAGGTGAGCGGCGCGGCCGTGCCAAAGCGAGGCTCGAATGAGCGACCAGCGGTTCACGCGTCACCCCGCGTCCGATGCAGCCGACCGTCGCGCAGCTCGTAGACCGACTCGAGCCGCTCGGCCAACTCGGTCGCATGGCTGACCATCACCAGGGCCACGCCCTGCTGGCGGCTGACGTCGATGAGCAGTTCGACGAGGCGGCTGGCGTGGGCCCGGTCCAGCGAGCCGGTGGGCTCATCCGCCAGCAGCAGCCTGGGCTGGTTGATCAGGGCGCGCACGACCGCGACGCGCTGGCACTCGCCGCCGGAGAGTTGCCCCGGCCGGTGCGCCAGGCGATCCGCCAGCCCGACGTGCTCGAGCAGCCGCTCGGCGCGCGAGCGATCCTCGCCCGTGCTGCCGCGCACCAGCGTGGGCACCAGCACATTCTCAATGACGCTGCATTGCGGCAGCAGGTGATGGGCCTGGAAGACAAAGCCGATGCACCGGTTGCGCAGCAGCGCCCGCTGCCGCTCGCCCAGCGCGGCGACATCACGACCTTGAATGAGCACCTCCCCGGCGCTCGGCTGATCCAGCGCCCCGATGAGATTCAGCAGCGTGCTCTTGCCCGAGCCCGACGGCCCGACGACGGCCGCGCGCTGCCCGGCATCGAGGCGCAGGTTGACGCCATCGAGCACCACCACGGGCCCAGCCTGCCCCGCCGGGTAGTGCCGACTGACATTGCGCAGCTCCAGTACCGTCATGTTCGATCATCCGCGCCGGCAGGGACGGGGGCACCGCCACCGGCGACCGCCGCGTCAAGCACGCGTGAGAAGCCCCGGGCCATGTGACGATCGGTGAACCGCTCCAGCACGGCCGCCCGCCCGCGTTGGCCAAGCGCCCTCGCCGCGGCCGGGTCGCTCAGCGCCTCGGCCAGGCACCGCGCCAGCGCACCGCGCTCGGCCGGATCATAACACCAGCCCCCGCCGATCGAGCACAGCTCCGGCATGGCCCCCACGCCCGGCACGACGACGGGCACACCCGCACGCCACGCCTCGATCACGTACAACCCGAACGCCTCTGGAATCGTCACCGGCACGCACAACGCCGTGAGACCTTGCAGCATCTCGCACTTTTCCGCGTACGTGACATTCGCCTGCCAGCGCACGGAATCCCCCAGGCCCGCATCCGCAAGCTGCCGCTGGATGCGCTCGACGTACAGCCCATCCGCACGCGTGCGGGCACCGGCCACGACCAGGTCGGCGCCCGCCCACTGTGGTTGCGACCGCAGCTCGATCCAGGCATCCGCCAGCCGGTCCAGCCCCTTGCTCGGGTGCATCCGCGCCAGGTAGCCCACGCGTGGCCCGCGGCCGACGGTCACGCTCGCGTCCGCGGCGCGCCCGGCGCGGGGCGGTGGCTCATCGACCGCGATGCCGTTGGGGACCACGGCGATCCGCTCGGGGTCACAACCGAGAAACTCGGCCATGTGTTGGGCATAGAACCGGCTGGGGGCGACCAGCGCCGCCACGGCGGGCAGCCGCCGCCGTATCGCTGCCCAGCTCCGGCCGCACCACGGCTCGGGCAACTGCTCGATGAACGCGTCCTCGCCCTGCATCGAGCACACCAGCGGCGCGTCGAGCCGCCGGGCGAGCTCCGCGCCCAGGCCCAGGAGCAGGCTGTTGCTCAGGCACAGCACGTCGGGCCGGCCGTCGCGCTCGATCCAGCGTGCCAGCCGGCGGATCTCACGCCCGTGCGCCCGCGCGGCGTGCTCGGTCATGGACACGCTGAGGCGGCCGACGTCGGCGGGGTGGGTCAGGTGACTCCAGCTTGCGGTCCACCGCAGCAGGCGCGGGTGATCCAGCGCCCGGCGCACGATGCCCGGCAGCCAGCTCGAGCCGCCGAGCGTCGCATCCAGGTAAGTGCTGATTCCGCCGAAGAAGATCGGCCCCGCGGGCG
>SLDI01000134.1:0-4027 GCA_007125385.1 Phycisphaeraceae bacterium
GCCCATGACCTGGGGCGGTTACCTGCCGCTGCCGGGCGTGGTCAGCAGCGCGACGATCCTGCTGCCGCCGGAGAGCGACGCGTGGTCGGCCGAGCGCCGGCGGGCGGTGCTGCTGCACGAGTTGGCCCACGTCAAGCGGTGCGACTGCCTGACGCAGACGCTCACGCAACTCGCGTGCGCCCTCTACTGGTTCAACCCGCTGGTGTGGTTTGCTGGGCAGCGGATGCTGGTCGAACGTGAGCGGGCGTGCGACGACATGGTGCTGCTGAATGAGACGAAGCCCAGCGATTACGCCGAGCATCTGCTGGAGATCGCCACGGGTCCGCAGGCAGGCTTTTTCGCGGCGCATGCCGGCATCGCGATGGCGCGGCGGAGCAAGCTCGACGGCCGACTCGCGGCGATCCTCGATCAGCACCGCAACCGGCGGGCGATGAGCCGGGTGGGTGTGGCGTTGACGATCACGCTGCTCGGCGCCGTGGTCGTGCCGGTGGCGATGTTGCAGGGGGCCGATACACGTCGGTCTCATCATCCTGAAGATGAGGCCGTTGCCGACGCCGCGCCTCCAATCGTGAGTGTCGATCCTCCCTTCCTGCAACTCTTAATGCACGCGGTCGAGCCCGGCGACCTTGTGACCATCAAGCTTGTATCGCCAGTTCCGGGAAGCCAGGCGTGGGCTAACCTTATAACCCGCGATGTGCGCGCGGATGGCAGGCTCGATCTCCCAGAGCTAGGGCGAATTGAAGTCGAGGGGTTGACCACTGTTCAAATTCAAGAGCGAGTTCGCACCACGCTGCTGAAAGAAACGGGTGTGGAACCGGTGGAGGTTCGAGTACTTGTGCAGCCCGCTGCACATCCAACTTACGCCGTTATTGGTGGCAGGCGAGGCCCCGTAACCGGCGTCTATCCACTTGATCAGCCTGGCATGACAGTGACCAGCGCGATTGCGATCGCACGGGGTGTACGGAACGATACCCACTCCGTCCACGTTTATCGGCGAGACAGCGACAACGCTCGGGGTGAGCCGAAGCACCAGCGAACCGAGATTTCCTGGCAGGATCTTCTGGCAGGAGACGCCGAGGCGGACCTGGCGATCCGGCCGGGAGACGTCATCCATGTCCCGGAACGGCGGTCTCACTTCATTTATCTTGCGGGCCAGGTTCGCAGGCCTGGAGCCTATGTGCTGCCGGAACAGGGCATGACGCTGCTTCAATTGATCGCCGCCGGCGAGAATCTGAGGTTGGGTGCGGTGCCCGTGGAGGTCGAAATCGTTCGGCAGCAGGCCGATGGCAGCGAACGGCGGCTACCGCGAATCCGAGCCGACGCCCTGCTGGAGGGTGAAGCGGAGAATCCACGTCTGGAGCCCGGCGACGTGGTGATCGTGCGACCCGACCCGCCGGCGGTGCGGCAACGTGAGATTGACAACCTCCGCCAGCAGCGGCGGGGGCTTGAACACCTGGGCGAGGATGTGGAGCCGCGTGCGCCTGCCGAGGCGGGCGAAGACGGGGCAAACGGGCCGCTCGCCCCCGGCGACGTGATCAGCGTACAGATCTTCGAGCTGCTCCAAGCCGGCCGCGACCACGTCGAGTCGCTGCGCCTCGACGCCGCGGGCCAGATTCGCCTGCCCATCCTCGGCACCGTCGAGGCTGGCGGGCGCACGCGCGATGAGTTGGAGGAGCACATTGCCGAGCGCCTGCGCGACGCGGGCGTGCTGCGTCGGTCGAGCGTGCGCGTCCGCGTCTGGCAGCGGCACGAGGGCGACGCGCCTTTTGAAGACCCCGTCATCGAGCCGGGCGACCGGCTGCAACTGCGCATCCATGAGCTTGAACGACCCGGCCAGGATTGGGGCCAGCGCGTCGAGGTTGACGATCAGGGCCGGATCGAGCTTCCGCAACTCGGCGTTGTCGAGATCGCCGGCCTGACCACCGCCGAGGCGGAGGACCATCTCCACCAGCGCCTGAGCGAGGCGGAGATACTTCGCAACGCGCTGGTACGCATCACGCCCGAGGCGGTGCTGCACGCCCCGCGGCTGAGTGTGCTGCCGCAGCGCATCACGCTGCTGGAGAACCAGCTCCAACGTATCGAGGCGCAGCTTGAGGCCGGCCGCGTCAGCGTGGACGAGCTCGCCGCCGCCCGTTCGCGCGTTGCCGAGGCACGCATCGAACTCGCTGACCTCCTCGGCGACCGCGAGCAGGCCGTCACGGAACTTGAACAGCTCATCACGATGCAGCAACAGCGCGTTGAGCGGCTGCGCCGGCTCGTCGAAGCCGGCCGCGCCGCGCCCGACGCCGTGGCCGAAGCCGAGCTGGAACTCCGCGGACTCCAGCTACGCCTTGAGCGCCGAAAGCAGGCACTGCCCGCCGACGACGACGCAGAAGATCAGCCCAACGCCCGCGAGGAGGCCCACCTGCCCGACATCCGGGTCGTGGCGATCGGCCGCAACCCCCACGAGGAGAACCGCTGGCACCTGCCCGACGGCACGCCGCTGGCCAGCCAGCCTTTCGCCGAGCTGCTGCGCTTCACTCTGGTGGACGAGCCTGCCGAGGTTGCGGCGGTGCTCTTGAGTCATCGGCCGCGCAACAGCGGCGCGTATGCGCTGGCCTACGAGTTCGACTGGCCGCGGCCGTTTTTCGCCGACCGTCTGGATGTGGCGATCGAGCCCGCCGGCGCGGACGATCCGCCCCTTGCCGCCGATCGGGGCTGGGTCTACCTCTTTGCCTTCTGGCGAATGCCCGAGGAACTGAGCATTCGCGCACGCATCGCTGACCTGACACGCGCCGAACAGGTCGCGCAGTGGCGGCCGGACACAGGACGGCAGCATCACGGCCAGCTCAACGCCAGCTTTCATGATCTGCACATTCGCGAACTGGATGAAGGCTTCCACGTGCTGCGCTTCCAGATCGAACACGACGCGATCGACGAGCACACGCAGCACCTCAGCGCCGTGCTGCGGTTCGCCGACGGCCGGACCGTCCGCCGGCTGGCCCACGCGGACGTGAAGCTTGGCGAAAGCCGGACGCGCTCGCGCGTCGTGATCCCGCTGGCCCCTGAGGCCGTCGGGCCCGAGCCTGAGCTGCGCGAGGTCAAGTTGGAACGCGCGCCACGCACCTGGCGGCTCCTGCGCGCGCCGCTCGAGGCCCGCCCCCGCCGAGATGGCTGATCCAACGGGCAGCAACGCGCGACCCGGAAGAAAACCGGATCTATTGGCCCCCCGCGTCGGAAAACTCGCCACCGGTCAAAGTTTTCGCACCGGCACCGATTTTCCGCTTGCCTCGGCGCGGCGGGGCGGGTACAAATGCCAAATATTTGACACACCGGGCACCCCCGGGAGACCCGCCTGTGGCACCCGCACCCGAATTGAGTCGACGCGAGCGGCAGATCATGGAGGTGATCTACCGCCTCGGGACGCCCACCGCCCGGCAGGTCGTCGAGGCGATGGAGGATCCGCCCTCACGCACCGCCGTGCGCACCCTGCTGCGCATTCTCGAAGACAAGGGTCACCTCACCCACAGCCGGCGAGGCCGCGAATATGTCTACGAACCCACCCAGCCACGCCGCCGCGCCGGGCGCTCGGCGCTGCGCCGCGTGGTGCACACGTTTTTTGACGGCTCGCTCAAGGACGCCGTGGCGGCGCACCTGAGCGATCCACGTGCCAAGCCGGACGAGGCGCAGCTCAAGGAGCTGGCGCAACTGATTGCCCAGGCCCGCCGCAGCGGGCGCTGAGACCAGCTTCAACTCACGCCTTCACTTTCGCACAAGGGGACCGGCCATGATCATGAGCGACGTCCTGCACCTCGCGGCGGCCTCGGTGCTGCTCGATACGGCCATCAAGGGGCTGCTGATTCTCGCCTTCGCAGGGCTGGCGGCAACGCTGATGCGGCGGGCGTCGGCGGCGTGTCGGCACCTGGTCTGGACGCTGGCGATCCTCGCGGTGCTCGTCCTGCCCGTATTGAGCTGGGCGCTGCCGGACTGGCGCGTGCTGCCGGACTGGCGAATTTCGGAGACGACCGCTGCGGCGGTCGAGGCGCCC
>SLDI01000668.1:0-14245 GCA_007125385.1 Phycisphaeraceae bacterium
ACCGGGCTGCAAGGCCAGCGGCGAACAAGAGGACGGCTCGGCCCCCAAGCCGGTACAGCCATCATTCGTTCGAAGATCGCAACATTGGGCTGGCACAGGCGTAGGTGATGCGCGCGGCCGGGCGGCAGCGCTACGCGACCGTGGGCGATCCGCTTCTCGTCGCCGCCCGGGGCGTCCCGCCGGCGACGCCCGAGCAGAACCTGCGAGCCCTCTGCGAACCAGTGCGATCTTCGTCCGCGGGCGCGCCGGGCTGACGCCACGGCTTACGACTTCCCGGACGCGCCAGCCTGCAATGCGCGGCCCGTCGCACGGCACATCACCCGGCATGCAAGCGACCTTCGTAAGCCCGGGCGAGCACCTGGACGGTGTGCAGCACGGATAATCCGGGTAGATGGCTGCGGATCTGCACCATGCAGCCGATGTTCCCCGTGGTGACGAGATGGGCATTGAGGCGGGCGATGGTTTCGGCCTTTGCGCGGCCAAGCTCCCGGGCAATGTCGGGCTGGTCGAGGTTGTACGTGCCCGCCGAGCCGCAGCAGCGCTCGCCGTCGCCGAGCTCGAGCAGCTCAAGGCGGCCGATGCTCGCCAGCAGTCGACGCGGCGCGCTGCGCACGCCCTGGCCATGCGCCAGGTGGCACGCGTCGTGGTAGGCGACACGCAGCGGTGCGGCCAGCGTGGGAGGCGCGGTGATGCCGAGTTGGTCGAGGAAGCTGATGACGTCCACGGCCTGCCCGGCGAGCTCCGCCGCGGCTTCGTGATCCGCCTCACCCGCGAAGAGAGTCGGGTACTCGTGGATTCCCGATCCGCAGCCGGCCGCGTTGACGATGACGGCGTCGACGTCGCGGGGCATCGCTTTGGTGAGTCGTCGGGCCGAGGCGCGGGCGGCCTCGGCCTCGCCCACGTGCCACGCCAGCGCGCCGCAGCAGCCCTGCCTCGCGGGCACGAGCACCTCCACGCCGTTGCGCGCGAGCACGGAGACGGTGGCGCGGTTGATGTCCGGTTCCATCGCCGGCTGCACACACCCGGTCAGCAGCGCCACGCGCGCCCGCCGTTTGCCCTCGGCTGCGATGACAGGCGGCAGTGGGTCACGCGGGGGCAGGTTGCGCGGCATCAAGTCGATCATCGGCTTCAGCGCCGCGGGCATGGCCGGGCGGAGCCAGCGCAGCCACTTGCCCGCGCGCACCGCCAGGCGAAATCGGCCCGGATGCGGCAGCGTGCGAAGCGTGAGCCAACGCTGGAGCCGGCGCGTCCACGTCCGGGGCGCGGCGCGGCTGTGCATTGCACGGAAAGGGCTGAGGAGCTGGCTGTATTTCACTCCGGACGGGCACGCCGTCTCGCACGCCAGGCAGCCCAGGCAGCGGTCGATGTGCGGTTGGGCCTGGGCAGGCTCGAGGTGGCCTTCGAGCACGCGCTTCATGAGATAGATCCGGCCGCGCGGCGAGTCCATCTCCTCACCCAGTTGCTGATACGTCGGACAGTCGGGCAGGCAGAATCCGCAATGCACGCAGGCGGTGATCGCCTCCGCCATCGGCTTGCCCATCGGGCCGATCTCAGCAATGCGGATGTCATGGTGCATGGGTCGGCCTCAGATCAGGGAAACGCTGCTGCGGGTCGAGCGCGTGCTTGATGCGCTGGGCGAAGACGGCCGCGGGATCCGGTGGCGGTGCGGCGTCGCCCGGGTGTGACGAGCCGAGCAACGTGAGCCCAACACCCACCTCGCGCACGCCGGGCCAGGGCTCCGTCTCGGGCCAGGCCAGCCACAGGACATTGCCCGCCACGGCGTAGCAGCGCGGCGAGTCCGGCGACGACAGCGATGCCTCGATCACCGGCACCTGGCGTGGGGTCGTGGCGAGTTTGATGAGGCGGTGGCTCGGGGGCAACCACTTCAACGACCGCTGCGCCTGCCACCACCCGTCCGCGTCGTCGACGCTCGGCATCTCACAGGGGCGATCCGCGATTGCGGCTACTCGGCGAGCGTGGGCGTCGATCGATGCGGCATTGCCCGCCACGCGCGCGACGAGCGTCGCGGGCGGGTGCAGATCCAGCGCGTCGAGCTCCAGCGGCTGGCGGTTGAGTGCGGCCATGACCGCCAGCGCGTCGTGCAGGTTCCGGCAGTTGATGCGGACGGTTCGCCAGGCCTCGGGCAGGGGAAAGACCTTGAAGGTGAGCTCAACGATGGCGCCAAGCCGGCCCTGGCTCCCGACCATGAGCTTGGGCAGGTCGAAGCCCGCGGCGTTCTTGACCACCTTGCCGCCGCCGCGGATGAGCTGGCCCGTGCCGTCGACCAGGCGCACGCCGATCGCGAAGTCGCGCACCCCGCCGAAGCGCTTCTGGCCTGAGCCGCTGAGCCCGGCCGCGACAGTGCCGCCCAGCGTCGCCCCCTCGCGCACCAGCGGCGGGTCGAAGGGCAGGTACTGACCGCGCTGGGCGAGCATGGCGTCGATGTCGCGCAGCGGCGTGCCGGCGAGGGCGGTGAAGGTGAATTCCTCGGGCGCGTATTCGACCACACCGGTAAGCCCGCGCATGTCCAGCCATTGCACCTCGTCCGCGACGGCGGTGAGCGCGGGCTTCGTCCGCGCGCCGTGCGGCAGCAGGCGGCCGGCCATCTGCACAGCCGCCTGGACCTCATCGATGCTTGTGGGCCTGAGGCTGGTCATTCGCGGCTGATCAAACCTTGTGCTTCCAGCGGATGCAGGCCGCGCTGCGCCAGCGCGGGCGCCTCGCGGCCGGGAAACATCTTGCCGCGGTTGGCCACACGGTGCGGGTCGAGCGCGGCGCGAATGCGCTGGAAGGCGTCGATATCGGCGGGGCTGAACATTTGGCCGAGAAACTCGCGCTTCTCCATGCCCACGCCGTGCTCGCCCGTAATTGATCCGCCCAGCTCGATGCACAGTTCCAGAATCCCGCCCGCCAGTCGTTCGGCGCGCTGCAATTCGCCGGCGACGCGGCCGTTGTAGAGAATCAGCGGATGCAGGTTGCCGTCGCCGGCGTGGAAAACGTTGGCCACACGTAGGTGGGCCTCGCTCGCCATTTCGCCGATCCGTCGCAGCGCATAGCCCAGCCGACTGCGCGGCACCACACCGTCCTGCACGATGAAATCCGGGCTTAGCCGGCCGACCGCGGAGAACGCGGACTTGCGCCCCTTCCACATCGCCGCTCGCTCCTGAGGCGTGGTGGCGACCGTCACCCCGAAGGCGCCGGACGCCTGGATAAGGGCGTCGAGCTTGGCACTGTCCGCCTCCACAAGATCGCGCGGCCCTTCAAGCTCCACGATCATCACCGCCGCGGCCCCGTTCGGAAAGTTGGTGGCCACGGCGGCGGTCGCGGCCTCGAGCGCCAGCGCGTCCATGATTTCGATCGCCCCCGGCAGCAGACCGCTGCCCAGCACGCGTGCCACGGCGTCGCCCGCTTTCTCCAAGTCGTCGTAGCCCGCCATGACCGTATGAAATGTCTCAGCCACAGGCAGCAGGCGCAGCGTGATCTCCAGCGCAATGCCGAACAGACCTTCGCAACCGACGAACAGCCCCGTCCAGTCAGGGCCGGTGCGCTCCAGGCTCTCGCCGCCGAGTTGCACAAGCTGTCCGTCCGCCAGCACGGCCTTGATGCCCAGCACGTGGTTGGCCGTCATGCCGTAGCGCAGGCAGTGCGCGCCGCCGGAGTTGAAAGCGACGTTACCGCCGATGGTGCACACCTGCTGGCTGGACGGATCCGGCGCGTAGTACAGGCCGTGGGCGCTCGCCTGCCGCGTGACCCCGAGGTTGATGGTGCCCGGCACCACGACGGCGATCGCCTGGTCCGTGTCGAGCCGCAGCACGCGGTTAAGCCGGTTGAGCGCGATGACGATGCCCTCAGCGATGGGCAGTGAGCCGCCGGAGAGGCTCGTGCCGCTGCCGCGCGCAACGAACGGTACCTCATGCTCGTGACACAGGCGCACCGTGGCGACCACCTCGTCCGCCGACTCGGGCACGACCACGGCCCGTGGCGCGACGGCAAAGGCCGTCAGCGCGTCCGACTCGTATGCCGCCGTGGCCGCCGCATCAACGAGCAGGCGCTCGTCCGGGTAGATTTCGCGCAGGTGGCGGATGAAGGTAGCGGTATCAGGCATCACGGACCTCAAGCACCGGCGCCGGCCGGCGCTTCATAAGCCGCACACGCGGCAGCCAGCGCTTCACCATGGTGGCCTCGTTGCTGGTGCGAAACAGGTCCCGGAGCATCTGGCGGGTTTGGTCCATGATCCCCAGATACTGCGGGTCCAGATGGCCCAGGGTGGGCGCAACCATCGCCTCAAGCACACCGGCGGGAACGTCGCTGGGCCCAGGCCCCATCCGAACGCGCTGAGTGGGATCGATACGATCGGGCACCTGCGGCATGCGCTGCTCCTGAGGCTCGAATCCGGCCGCCATTCTACCGCAACTCACCCGGCGCCGAACCACACCGACCTGATCGAGCAACTGCTGGCTCCCACCGGAGCCAGCCGTGACGAGCCTCTGCAGCTTCCCGACCGAACAGTTACCGCTCGTGGCCCAGATCGTCAACAGCCTCGGCCTGAGGTCGACAGCCAGGGCCGGTCGGTGCCCGAAGACCACCCGCTCACCGGATCAGCACCGGCGGGCCGCGGAAGTCCGGCGTTGTGGCGGTGGAAAAGTCGTATGGAAAGCTTTCCGCGGGGTCGCGCCCTTCGCGCTCAGCGCGGATACGTGATGGGGTCTCAGCATCGGGAGCGCTTTCCCAGGACCACGTGTCGCGGAAGTCGTCGCCGGAGACGACCACGCGGGCGTGGCCATTCTCGCTGGTTGCGAGTTCGAGTTCGAGTTGCCGGCCCCATGGATCGTAGACGCTGGCGAACCGCACGCGGGACGTCTCGTGCGCGACCGCCTGCAACTGACGCCATCCGAGGGGCTCGCCACGGTGGTCGGCCGTACCGTCGACCACCGCCGTTTCGAGCTCGTGGTCGGATCTCACGATGGCGGGCAGGGCCTTGTCGTCCTTGGAAAGCTGCACCTTCCCCGCGTCGTCGATGGTCGTTGATTCCGCCTGGAGCAGCCAGGTGACATCGACCGGCTCAGGCGAATGAACATCGTCGAGAATCAGGACATAGTCGCCCTCGACCCAGAAGAATGCGCGGCGGTAGCGGTCCAGGGCGGGCCGTTCGCGCCCGGGTTCATCGGAGGCGATGTAAGCCCCTGCCGCTTCGCCCTCGATGCCGGTGATGGCGCCGTGGTGAAGCCAGCCGGTCGTATACGCCATGCGACTCATGTCCGAGTCGGAGGGGAGCGTCCACTGCATCGGGCGTTCGACCTGGCCCTCGACAAACTGGCCGATGCCGTTGACCAGGATGGTGTTATGGTTGCTTGTCTGCTTGCGCGCGGAATAGCGGGAGGTTTCGGCAAGGAGCGTGTCGCCGATGGCGAGGACGAAGCTGTTGGCGTCGGGATCGTCATGGGCCACGTTGATCCACGGCAGCGAACTGTCGGGTTGCCGGCGAAAGTCGTTGAGCGCATGTCCGCCGTGCGGGCCGCACCGGAAGAGTCCCGACACGCCGTCCTCTTGCCACGCGTCATGAAAGAAGGTGGAACCGATGTCGGGAAAGTGGCCGATTCGGGGGAAGTCCTCCGGTGGTTGGCGGCCGAAATCCGGATCATCCCACAGGATCGACAACCATCCGATCCAGGCCGCGCCCGGATTGAGCGCAAGCCACTCGCGCACCCGACCCATCACCGCTTCGTTCTCATGCAGCCTCGCCGCGAACAGATAGAAGTTGGCATAGCTCCCGAAGCCGGAGTCATCCGCGTATGGCAAGCTGCTGCGCATGCCGGACGTCATCGCCAGCAGGCGGAAGTAACCGGCGTACTTGAAGTAGTCGATGCCGAGAAAGTTGGTGCCCAAGCAGTGGTCGGCCGCCTGCAGGCCGAGCACGAGGTGGCTGCCGCCGAAGACCTGGTAAAGCGGGCTCTCGTGCGACGAACCATCCATGGGGAGCCAGCGCGCGATCAGCGCGAGGTCCTCGGCGGCGCGGTGGAGCAGGTAGTTTTCGGCAGGGTCGCCGGAGTAGGTGGCGAACGCCGCCAGCCCGACGCCGGTGGCCCGCTTCCAGCGGTGGTTGTTCTGCGGATCCTGCTGCCAGTAGTAGGCGGTGGAAGTAAGCTGGAGATGACCGCCGTAGTACTGGTAACGAGCCATTTCACGGATCTTCAGCCGCATGGCCTCGCGGAAGTCCTCGTCCAGTTCGTGGTAGAGCCAGTCGTAGACCAGCGCCGCCCCGGTCAGCATGTTGGCATGCCCCATGCCCGAATTGTGCTCGCCGCCTTCCTCCCATGTGTCAAGTTCCAGCAGCAGTTCGAGGAAGCCGATCGCGTTCTGCCGGGAGGTCTCGTCGCCCGTCATGAGATAGTGCAGCGCCACGGTGGGCATACGCCAGACGCCCTGGCGCTGGGCATCGGTGGCGTTCGTCGTGAACTCCACCTCGTCACGCGCCGGCGGGACTGAAACCTGACTGTATTCCTCGACGTGCTCACGCCAGTGCGTCGCAGCCTCGCTGTGGTAGAAGTCCCGCAGGCGCGGGATGTCGGCCGCGGTGAACAGAAGCCGCGGATGGACGCCGATCAGCTCCTGACGGAAGCCGGTTGTCTCGGCGACGACCGGGTCACGCTCCGGGATGGATCCGCGCTCCGCCGCCGCCGCGAGCGTCGGCGTCAATAGCATCAATGTGATGACCAGGCACGGCCAGGCATGACGGGTAAGGCTGGATGAAATTGTCGCTTGCATTGCAGCAGGTTTCGCTTGAAAGGTGCGAACGGGCCGGCACAAACGGGGCCGCGGAGACGTGTGAGCATTCGGCACAGACGGTCAACTGGCGGTCCGTGGCGGCGCGCCGGGGCAACGTGGAATAGTATGACAGGTGTAGTGGACGGCGGTCAAGCTTCAGCGCTCCTGGGGCGGCGGCGTGCCGGCGGATCACCTTCGTCGGCCACGCCTCGGGGAGCTCCATGTGCGGCCCGGCCATATCGTGGCAGCAGCCAAACCAAAGGCGTGATTATAACGCGCGACGCCTGCTTCACGGTACCCAGCTCCGATAACAAGGTCTACGTCGCATGCGACGCGATCGACTGCGACGATCCGCCGCCGATCCTGACCGTCTTCGATCTCTCGGGGGGTCGGACGCATGATCCGTGCCAGTGCTGACAATTCGTGCAGATGGTGACAGAGCAGCAGTCCACGGAGGGGATCAACTGGTCTTTACTGGCTCTTGAGTATCCCGTTTAATTCACAGCGGCAGGGCGCAGATCTTCCAGGGCGAGCGGATGAACCCCTCGACGTGGTGAGCACGTGGCCCGGTACGTACGTGTCAAGATACCGCAGGGGAGAATGCGAATCCAGTTCTTCCACCAAAACATCTGCATGGCTGTGGTCCGGCCGAACGACGATGTCCACGAACTTGTAACGCCGGCACCGATCGTGACCTGCACCAGAGCGACACCGAGCAGGTATGCTTTCCGCATGCGGCACGGCATCGTCGCCGGGCGGCAATACCTCGAATCGGGACCATGGGACGATCACACACCAGGCCACGTGGACAGCAGTGCGGCTCATCGCGGCGGGCGCTGCACGGGTGCTGGTGTCAACAGGGCCGCCCCGCCTGGCGCCCGGCCGCACCCGCGCGACGAGGAGAGAGCCAATGACCCCGCAGGACGGCCATGTCGATTACGAATCCTTCGGCGCCGCGGGCGACGGCGTCACCGACGACCTCCCCGCCATCTGCCAGGCCCACGCCTTCGCCAACGCCCGCGGTCTGCCCGTGCGCTCGCGGCCCGACGCCACCTACCACCTCGGCCGACGCGCCCTGACGGCGGCGATCGCCACCGACACCGACTGGAGCACGTCGCGCTTTCGCATCGACGACCGCGACGTCGAGGACCACAAGCAGCCCCTTCTCGAAGTGCGCTCGCTGCTTGATCCGGTGACGCTGAGCCTCGATCGCCTCGGCCGCGACCAGCGACAGGTCGATCTGCGGCCTGATCGCGACTGCTTCGTCCGCATCGAGCAGGCCGAACCGCGCCGCTACATCCGGCGGGGCCTGAACCGCAACGCCGGCGGCCCGCAGCACGACTGCTTCGTCCTGAAGCGTGACGGCTCGATCCAGGGCGACATCGACTGGACGTACGAGCGCGTCTCCCGCGTCGAGGCGCAGCCGATCGACGAGACGACGCTGCACGTGCGCGGCGGCGTCTTCGAAACCTTTGCCAACCACGCCGACAACAGCGGTGGCTACGACTACTGGGGCCGGAACCTCGTCGTGCAACGCTCCAGGACCGAGGTGCAGGGCCTGACCCACTACGTCGTGGGCGAGACGTCGGTCGGCTGCCCCTACCGCGGGTTCGTCAGCGTCAGCCGCTGCGCCGACGTGACGCTGCGCGACTGCTGGTTTACCGGCCACAAGATCTACCAGACGATCGGTAACGCGGGCAAGCCGGTGAGCATGGGCAGCTACGACGTGCACGCCAACAGCGTCGTGGGCCTGAGCCTGGTCGGCTGCCGGATGAACCACATCCTTGACCGCACACGCTGGGGCGTGATCGCCACGAACCACTGCAAGGACATCCTGCTGGAGGACTGCCACCTTTCGCGGATGGACACGCACATGGGCGTCTCGGGCGCGTACACCATCCGGCGCTGCACCCTGGGCTACGTGGGCCTTAACGCGATCGGCCGTGGCGTGCTGACGGTTGAGGACTCGACGCTCTACGGCCCGCACCTGGTCAACTTCCGCGGGGACTACGGCAGCACCTGGCAGGGCCGCGTCGTCGTCCGCAACAGCCGGTGGACCCCGGCCTGCGGCGATCCAACCCGGCCGCACCTGTTCGGCGTACACAATGACGGCATGCACGACTTCGGCTACCCGTGCTCGATGCCGGAGTACGTCGAAATCGACGGCCTGTACGTCGACGACAGCAACACGCCGCACGGCTACGACGGGCCGTACCTGTTCACCGACCCCGACGCCACGACCGACCATGAGGGCGAATTGCCCGCCGAACGGCCGTTCCCGTACGCACCGTGTCGGCGGGTGACGATCCGCGGGTTTGAGACCGCCAGCGGCAAACCGCCGCGAATCTCGCCCAATGCAGGCTTGACGGCCGACGTGCTCGTAGTACAACCCTGACTGACTGAACAGGCGAGCCACAGATGCACACAGTTGAACACAGATTGTCCCAGTAGTAGACACCGTCGTCTTATCCTTGGCAAGGTGGGGCCTGCGGAAACGCCCACGGCCCGTTCCTGACCGTGTTTATCTGGGTTCATCTGTGGCTGCTTAGCATTGTTGTGGTACGAGTCCACGCCGCCCGGCGCCACGTGCGCCCGACGACAGGAGAGGTCATGCCAAGCAGGTCGAACCTCGATCAGGATTTGCTGACGACCTGCCGGCGACAGATCGAGTCGTTGATGGTCCCGGCCATGGAGGCGTTGTACGGCGAGCCGCCGGATACGTCCGTCGAGCCGTTCCACGCGGAGCAGATGCTGCCGGCGTCGGTCCGACACGGGTACAAGCCCATCGAGCGGATCGTGTCCTATTTCGACTACGCCGCGACGGGCATCTCCGTCCTGGCGCCATTGGCGGCCGACGGCGACGAGCCGGTCCGCGCGCTGGTGGCCGATTGGCAAAGCCACCTTGAGCTGGCCTTTGAGCCGGTCCCGGAGGAAGGGGTATAAGGTTTCGCCACAACATGCAGCAATGGCGGTCTGCCTTTCCCGCTACTGGCGCGGCCGGCGACGGCCCATGCCACACCCGCGCTACTCTTCCAGGCCACCACGCCATGGCCACACCCACGCCTCGCCGTAAGTTAAGCTGCGCAGGCCAACCCTGCCCCCTCCACTTTACGGAACTGAAACGTGCCCCCAGCCGCCACCACCGTCACAACGATGCCCACCACCACGGCCCGCCCGGGCGAGACGCCCGTCAACCGGCCGCACATCACCGTCGGCGACGACACCTGCACGTTGCCCGGCTTCACCAACACCCACATCCAGGCTGCCGTCGATCGCCTGGCCTGGCTCGGCGGCGGCATCGTCGAACTGTCAGCAGGCACCTTTCACATGGCCGACTCGCTCCACCTGCGCACCGGGGTGCGCGTCGTCGGCCAGGGTGACGACACCGTCCTGCACAAGAACCCCATGAAGCAGGCACGCATCACCTCCTTCCTGGGCTATGGCCATCACGACCTCATCGTCGACGAGCCCGACCGCTTCGAGCTCGGCGAAGGCGTCCTGATCGGCGACGCCAAGGCCGTCGGCTTCTACCAGGGCACGGGGACGCTGGTCGCGCGGCAGGGCTCAACGTGGTTCATCGACCGCCCCCACCCGCACGACTTTCGCCAGGAATCGGACGCCTTCGTCAAGACCCTCTTCGCTCTCGTCAGCGCCGTGGACGTGACGGATGCAGGCGTCGAGCGCCTCGTCATCGATGGCAACCCCGAGCACAACGACACCATGAACGGCTGCCGGGGCGCGGGCTTCTTCGCCCACCGCGCCCATCGCATTGCCGTACGCGAGGTCACCGTCCGCCGCTTCAACGGCGAAGGCTTCGGCTTCCAGAGCTGCGACCAGACCGAACTCGACCGCTGCCTGGCCGAGGACTGCTCCGGCAACGGCTACCACCCCGGCAGCGGCTCAACGCGCTTCCACGTCCACCACTGCACCGCCCGTCGCTGTGGCGCTTCGGGCCTCTTCTATTGCCTGGCGGTGCGCCACGGCCTTCTCGAAGACTGCACCTTCGAGCACAATGCCGGGCACGGCGTCTCCATCGGCGAACGCGACACCGACCACACCAACCGGCGCCTGGTCATCCGCCACAACGGCGGAGCGGGCGTCTACCTCCGCCCCGGCGACGCCGCCACGGCCGCCCACCGCAACACCATCAGCCACTGCACGATCGAGCACAACGCCACAGGCAGCGGCCAGGCCCAGGTCGTGCTCCAGGGTGCCGCCGAGGGCGTGCGGCTGATCGAGAACGTCATCCGCCGCGGCAACGACAAGCCCGGCTTGCTGGTCAGGGCGGACATGCCCGCCTTCGAGCACGTCGGCAACGCCATCGATCCCGGCGGCGAGGCGGCGCTGGTCGATGAGCGCCGCGACTGAGTCACCCTGCGCCGCAGTGGTCACCCTGCTTGCCGATCGGGCGCCGGGCTGCCCGTCACTCGCCGCCACGGCTTTGACAATCATCTGCTCGGCTTCAGTCAGCGGCGACGCCCCGGAACGTCCGCCGCCGGCTTGCAGTACGCCCAGCGGACTCGACCGGCTGGCGACGACGCCGCGGAGGTAACCGGCGTCGACCAGGCACCGCTCGATGTGCCACACGCCGCCGTCGCCCGCCAACCGACGCCGCGGGCGCGGTAAACCCGCCCGCACCCGCGCCAGGACCGCTCGCCGGGCAATGGTGCATACCGATGTCGATGTGGCCCGACCTTGATCGCCGCGTTATCCGTGCGACAATGTCCGCCATGCCACCGATCGACGACACCACCATCAAGGCCGCGATTGCCCATCCCGAGCCCGAGGTCCGCGACCGGGCGGTGCGATGCCTCGCGGACTCGCCCGGCGACGACGGCTCCGTCATGCCCGCGGTCATCCAGGCCATCGAGCGCTTCGGCCTGGACCAGTGCTGGCAGATGCTGCTGATCGCCCGCGAGCTCAAGCAGACGCCCGCCACCATCGACTGGGCCATCGACCGCCTGCGCCAGCCCTTCGACTTGGACGACATCAACCAGGACAACGCCCACTACGCCCTGGCCTGGCTCGTCGTCAGCGCCGAGCCCTCTCTGCTGTACGAGCGCTACGAGACGATCGTGAGCCTGCCCGAGCTGCCCGACCGGCTCCGCAAGATCCTCGACGAGCGGCTGGAGCTGGCCCGCGCCGACTGGGCCACCTGCTGGCAGCGGCTTGAGGCCCTGGGCGAGGAGGTGCTCGACGCCGAGGCGCTGATCCTGGAGCACGAGCAGCGCGCCGGCCGGCTGATCGAGGCCCTGGCGCGCCACGGCCGGGACGTGCCCGAGCACGAGAAGGCGGTGCTCAACCTCGTCCGCCGGCAGTTCCCCAAGGCCAAGCGCGAGCTATACGAGGAGCTCGAAACGTACTTCATCATGCTCGCCGGCCAGATGAAGCTCACCCGCGCCATTCCCGTGATGCTGCGCCGGCTCCAGGAAGCAGACGAGGGGGATGACCGGCTGGACAGCGCCGCGACGCTCGCCCTGGCGGCGTTTGCCAGCGACGAGGTGACCCGGCCACTGGCGAACGCCTGGTGGGACGCCCACGATCAGGCCCGCGCCTCGATGGCGGAGGCGCTCGGCCACATCCGCACCGAGCTGGCGGCGGAGCGCTGCCTGGCCTTCCTCCAGCGCGAGGAGGACGAGTTCGTCGTCCAGGCCCTGGCGCAGGCGGCCCTGCGCCAGCTCAACACCGATGCCGTGCCCATCATCACCGAACTCGTCGACAACGACGACCTGGTCGAGTACGACGCCGAATGGCGGGATCTTCGCCTGGCCCTGGTCGAGGCGGCGACAATCATGGGCGTGAGCTTCCCGCAGTACGAGCAATGGTACGAGCAGGCCCGCGAGGCCGACTGGGGCTGGCGACGCCAACCGCCCACCCACCGCCTGCGCGACGGCGTGGAGGCCTTGACGAAGACCTCGAGCGACGCCTCGCTCTGGGACGACGAGCCCGACCTGTGCTGGCGCGTGAAGGTCACGCTCAAGGGCATCGACCCGCCCGTCTGGCGCACCATCGAGTTCGCCGACTGCTCGCTGGACAACCTGCACGGGATCATCCAGCACGCCTTCGGCTGGGAGGACGCCCACTTCTACCGCTTCCACGTCGACGACGTCGAGTACACCGAGCCGGGCATGCTCGACGACATCCCCGCCGGCGACGTCGCCGACGCCACTGACACCTGGCTCAGCGACGTGGTGCACGAGCCCGGCGATCGCCTGAGCTACGTCTACGACTTCGGCGACAACTGGGAGCACGAGATCGTCGTCGAGCAGGTCAAGGAGGTCGACGACATCTATTTCCCGCCGCAGTGCCTCGACGGCGCCCGCGCCTGCCCGCCCGAGGACGTCGGCGGCCCGCCGGGCTACGACCGCTACCTCCAGGCCATCGCCGACCCCGGTCACCCGGACCACGAGGAGATGCTCGGCTGGAACGGCGCGTTCGACCCCGAGGCGTTCGACCGCGAGGCCATCAACGCCGAGTTCCGCCGCAACTTCGACCGCTGGCTGGACGAGGTCACGAAGGACGTCGACGCCGTCGAATCGATGGCTGAACTTGGCGACGGCTACGAGGATGAGGACGAGGACGAGGAGGATGACGCTGACGCCGCCTCGCTGACCCTGGCCGATGATCGACAGACGCACTACCCGCTGGGCACCGTGGCGATGTACGGCCCGGATGACAAGACCACGACCAAGCTCGTCGCCGCCGTCATCACCGGCCCCGACGCCGAGCCCGTGCTCAAGCGCTGGGTCGGCACGGGCATCACGGACGACGAGCGCGTGCAGCAGGAGCTCCGCACCTGGTTCGAGCTGCACGGCGTCCAGCAGGTGGTCATGTCCGAGGGCAACATGGGCTGCCCGCACGAGGAGGGCGAGGACTTTCCCGTCGGCGAGGACTGCCCCTTCTGCCCCTACTGGCGCGGCCGACAGTGATGGCCCGGGCCCGCCCGCCGGGCCGCTGACCACGCATGGCTCGTGGCCCTGCCCCCAGCCTTCGGCCCCCGGCGGTGGGCCAGCCGCGACGCCACCGGCCCCCGCCCCGCGAGGGCATTGCGTCGCTTTACCGTCGGGTCCCTGATCATGCGATGGGCCCCGCTGGGCCCACGGGCGAGTGGGCGGCCCGCCCGTCGCCAGCGGGCCCACCGGCGACCAGGCAGGCGAATTCCCGCGGGGGCTGTGCCGAAGCCGGGGCCCGGTCCAGCAAACAGTCGCAGTCGAAGGTGCCATCGAGCTTCAGGAGCCGTTTGAGGCACCGGTAGAATCTCGGCGTCGGCCGGCACCAAGGCCTGCTTCCCCCAGGGCACCGCCGATGCCGACGAGGCAGCGGTTGAGCCTCCCCCGTTTGGACGGGCGCGGGGATGCATGATGCCGCGGGTGGGCTCGTGTCTTCTTGCCAAACCCGACAAGCCCCTTGACAACCGACCCGAATAATAACCTAACATAACCCGATCATGCAAGAGGCGGATCGGACGAGTCTGGGCGAG
>SLDI01000486.1:0-4024 GCA_007125385.1 Phycisphaeraceae bacterium
ACTCCGAGCACATTTTCCCGCCGACCCCCTTGGCGCCCCTGATCTGCCCTGTATATTACCTAACAGAAGCCTACCACGCAACAGGGGAGTTGGCAATGCTCGATAAGTGCCTGAGTACGCGAGAGTTGGGGGAGCGGCTGAACGTCTGCCGCAACACGGTACTGACGATGCTCCAGCGCGGCGCGTTCGAGCACGCGTTCAAAACGCCGGGCGGGCAGTGGCGGGTACCGGCCAAGGACGTGGAGGCCTTCCTGGCGCGGCAGCGCACGGCGCTGCGGGAGAACGGACGATGACGAGCACCACCTTGTCAAAGCTGAGCCCGGCTCGCCGGCAGCTCGTGGCGCTGATGCGTCACGTGGACTTCGGGCGGATCGAGAACCTGCTCGTGCTCAAGGGCGAGCCCGTGCTCGACCCGGCACCGCGGGTGGTGCGCGAGATCAAGCTGGACGCGGAGCCCGGATCCCGGCCCGGTGGCGGGAGTGGTGGCGGGGGCGGGACCGAGGACTTCGCGCTGAAGCATCAGGTCGTGGCGATGCTCCGTCGGCTGGATGAACTCGGCAATGGCCGGGTCGAGCTGATGGAGGTCAAGCACGGCCTGCCCTTTCGGATGAACGTGGAAGGAGCCATCGCCGCCGTGTGATCACCGCGGGCTCGGCCCCCGCCCCCTGCCACCGATCCGTGGTGGGATGACAACTTGGACATGCTTGGAACCAGACAGCGAACTGACCACGCCGTGGAGGTCGTTGTGGGTGCCGCCGACGAAGCTTGGCAGTGCTCATGCACGATTGATGCCTTCACGGTTGTTTTATGCGCCCTTCGCGGTTGGTGCCCACCAACGGCTCCCCATGGCCCAGCCACAGGAGCAGGACATGCACACCGACCGCGATGACCAACCCAATCTGATCGACGCCTTCGTGCTCGATCGCGTCCGCTTCCGCGTCGACGACCTCGTCGGCCACTACGGATTCACCGAGTCCGATCGCGAAGACCTGCAGCAGGAATTGATTCTTGGGGTGTTGGAGGCCATGCAGAACAACTTCGATCCAACCCAATCCTCACGCGAAACCTTCATCCGCAACGTCCTCGACCGGCGCTGCATCGACATCATCCGCTACCAGCAGGCCCAGGGCCGGGACTGCTGCCGCAATGGTTATTCACTGGACGACAGCGCCGGCGACCACCAGCCGGAAGAGGCGGCGGAACGCACCCGTCAAGCCGGACCTGATGGTGTGCCTGGGCGACCTGCTCGACTGCGGGCAGTTCTCCACGCACCCGCCGACGTTCGGCGTGCCGGAAAGCGACTACCAGGCTGATCTGGCCACGGCCAACGGTCTGCTCGACCGGCTGCAGCGGAACTGCCGGCACCTGGCGATGGTCGAAGGAAATCATGAATACCGCCTCGATCGCTGGGCGGCGGCCACGGCGGAGGGGCGCGGGGCGTATTCGCTGCTGGCGCCGCGCCTGCAACTCACGCGGAACCGGCGCTGCCGGTATGTGCCCTACGGCGCCGCCGACGGGCGCTACCCGCATTACCAGGTCAACAACCGCATCATCGCCGTCCACGGCTGGTCCTACGCCAAGCAGGCCACGCGCAACCATCTGCAGATCAGTCAGGGCAAGAGTGTGATCCACGGTCACACGCACCGGGCTGACGTGCACATCAGTCAGAACATCTGGTCGCCCGGGCAGGTGATCCAGGCCCGCAGCGCCGGCTGCCTGTGCAAGCCGATCCCGCTCTACGGCACCGGCAGGCCTGTCGAGTGGGTCAACGCGTTCATCATCGGCTACCTCGGCCGGCGCAGTGACACGCTCTACACCGTGCCCATCATGGACAACCGCTGCATCCTGCCCGACGGGGCGGAGGTGGCAGTGTGACCCCCGGAAGTGGTCTGTTCCCGAAACCCGACGTACCGCCGATGACGCTCCGGCCCTACCAGGCCGAAGCCGTGGCGGCGGTGTACGACCACCTGCGCACACGGGATGACAACCCATGCGTGGTGATCCCAACCGCCGGCGGCAAGACGCCCGTCATGAGCACGATCTGCCGCGACGCCGCGCAGAAGTGGGGCGGACGCGTGCTCGTGCTGGCGCACGTGAAGGAGCTGCTCGAGCAGACGGTGGAGAAGCTCCACAATGTGGCGCCGGACATGGACGAGCTGGTCGGCGTCTACTCGGCAGGCCTGCGGCGCCGCGACACGCAGCACCCGATCATCGTCGCCGGGATCCAGTCCATATATAGAAGGGCCGCCGAGCTCGACGCCTTCGACCTGATCCTCATCGACGAGGCCCACATGATCCCGCCCGGCGATTCCGGGGGTGGGGAGGGCATGTACCGGACGTTCCTGCGCGAGGCACGGCTCGTCAATCCCCACGTCCGGCTGATCGGGCTGACCGCCACGCCCTACCGGATGAGCACAGGCACCATCTGCGGGCCTGACAACCTGCTGAACCACGTCTGCTACGAGGTGGGTGTGCGAGAGCTGATCGTGCAGGGCTACCTCTGCCCGCTCAAGAGCAAGGCGGGGCGGCGGAAGGCGGACACGTCGGGGCTGCGCACTTCCGGGGGGCGCGGCGGGGAGTTCGTCGCCAGCGAGGTCGAGCAGCTCATGGACACGGACGAGCTGGTCGGCTCGGCCTGCCGCGAGATCGTCGCGCAGACGCAGGATCGCAACAGCGTGCTGATCTTTGCCGCCGGCGTGGATCACGCCCTGCACATCCAGAAGGTGCTGGAGTCCATGGGCTGCGAATGCGGGTTCGTCTGCGGCGACACGCTGCCGTTCGAGCGGACGCAGACGCTGGCGCGGTTCAAGTCCGGCGAGTTGAGGTATCTCGTCAACGTCAACGTGCTGACCACCGGCTTCGACGCACCCAACATCGACTGCGTGGCGCTGTTGCGGCCGACGATGTCGCCGGGGCTCTACTACCAGATGGTCGGGCGGGGATTCCGCCTGCACCCGTCGAAGGAGAACTGCCTCGTCCTCGACTTCGCGGGGAACATCCTCCGCCACGGTCCGGTCGACGCCCTGCAGGTCGAGGACCGAACCCCCGGAAGCGGGGAGGCGCCCGCTAAGGAGTGTCCCGCGTGCAGCGCCATCATCCACGCCGCCTACACCGTCTGCCCCGAATGTGGGCACGAGTTCCCGGATCCGCAGAAGCAGAAGCACGAGCGCGAGGCGGCGAGCGCCGGTGTGCTCACCGGCGAGGTGACGGAGACGGAGTACGACGTGCAGGACGTCTACTACTCGGTGCATGCCAAGCGTGGCGCGCCGGACGACCACCCGCGGACGCTGCGCGTCGACTACCAGGTCGGCTTTAACGACTATCAGAGCGAGTGGGTGTGCGTCGAGCACACCGGCTACGCCCGGCAGAAGGCCGAGGCGTGGTGGCGTCGGCGGTCGAACGAGCCCATGCCCGCCACGGCGGAGGACGCGGTGGCCATCTGCGACGCCGGCGGCATCGCCGACACCACCGGCATCACGGTGCGCAGCGTGGCCGGCGAAAGGTTCGACCGCATCGTCGAGTACCAACTCGGACCCGTCCCGCCGCGCCTCGACGGCGGCGACGAGCGAGAGGCGGACGCGCTGCACGAGTCGGTTCCGATCGGCATCCCTGACGACGAGATCCCGTTTTGATGGAGGTGACAGTGACAGCGGCAGTATTCGACATCGTGGTGGATGAGGAGCTGCGCTCGCTCATCCCGCCCCTGACCGACGAGGAGCAGGCGGCGTTGGAGGCCAACGTCCTCAGCGACGGGTGCCTGGATCCGTTGATCGTGTGGCGCGAGCAGCAGGTGCTGCTGGACGGTCATCATCGCAAGGAGATCTGCGACCGCTTCGGCATCGACTACGAGACGCGCGAGCTGAGCCTGCCGGATCGTGACGCCGCCAAGCGGTGGATCATCGAGCATCAGTTCGGCCGGCGGAACCTGACGCCGTATCAGCGTTCCGAGCTGGCGCTCAAGCTCAAACCGCTGATCGGGCAGGACGCGCAGAACAGGAAAGCGGCCGGTGTCAGCAGCGATCGA
>SLDI01000702.1:0-14241 GCA_007125385.1 Phycisphaeraceae bacterium
CGACGCGCTTTTCAGGCGTGGGAATGTTGGGCGCTGGGCGAGGATGCGATTTCGGATCTGCCCAGGGTCGAGCGGCGGCGGATCGGCCGGCGGATAACGCCTGCGGTGCTGCGCCACCCACTGACGATTGCGGGTTTGGGTTACACAGTGGCGGCATTTGTGGTCGTATTGGGTACCGGCTTGCTCGCGGAGGATCCATACGCGAGCAGCATGGTAGGACTGCGATTGGCCGTCCAGTCCGGCTACCTCGTTGTCATCCCCGGCATCTTCCTTTCCAATCGCCACATCCGCCGGCGTGCAATTCAGCGACTCATCGACGCGGGCGAGATCCACCTGGACTACTGCCACGGCTGTCACTACGACCTGCGCGGCACACCGGGGCCGCGTTGCCCGGAGTGCGGGTGGAGGCGGGATCGCGAGGTATAAAGCCGGCACCGGTGGTGCCGGGGCGGCGGCCTGGAGGGACCAGCGCGCGTGGCGTCTGAGTCGTCACGTGGATCTGCGATCACGACGCGTCGCCGTGCCGTTTCGATCAAGCGTAGATCCAGCGTCGCTGGCCGCTGCTCCGGGACCACCGGTCCCGGCTTTTTACGCGCGGCGGCTGCGCCGCGCCAGCAGCGCCAGGCCCGCCAGCAGCAGCGGCGCGGTGGCGGGGGTGGGGACGATGGTGATGGGCGCTTCGCGGTAGCCGTCACCCGAGAGCGTCCAGCGGATGCGATACTCACCCGGAGCCAGCGGGTTGCCCTGGCTGTCGAAGCCGTCAAAGTCCCAGTAGCGCTCGCTCTGCCAGCCGCCGGTGAGCCAGCCGCTGAAGATCTCGTGGACCAGTTCGTCGCCATGCTCGTCGAAGACGGCGATCTGGAGGTTGCCCGAGCCGTGCGAGCGGACGCCGATGGTCATGGACTCTTCACCAGGCTCGATCATCGAGGGCATGGTCAGGGCCATGTTCATGAAGCGCGTCGAGCCTTCAAAGGGCATGTCGAAGAGCCAGACCGGCTCGCCGTCGTCGACGTGGTGACGGTCGAAGGAGGGATCGTTCGCGAGGGTGACGTTCTGGAAGTAGGCCTGGTCGATCTGGGCCCGCGCGTTGGTGCCGAAGCTCATCAACTGCCGGATGGTGGCGTCGAAGTCGGCCAGGGCCGTCCAGAGCGTGCCCGCGGTGACATTGTCGCCCAGGCCGCCGGGCACGATGTCGGCGTTGGAGTTGGTGAAGTCCGGGTTGCTGAAGCTGCCGTTCCACATCACCTCGAGGTTCGTGTTGATGATGCGCTGGATGTCGTCCTCGTCGAAGACGATGCCGGCGTGGTAGGCCTCGACGATCTCGTGGACCTCACCGGCCTGGTAGTTGCGGAAGGGGTGGACGTTGATCCAGTGCCGCGACGGGTCGGGAAAGTCGCCCGTGATGTCCCCGGGCACCGTGGGCTCCCAGTAGTTCCAGATGGCCGTGCCGTCGTGGTGCTGCATGCGGCCCTTGATGGTGGAGAAGACCTTGACGGCCCGGTCCAGGTGCTCCTCTTTGCCGGTGACCTGCCAGAGGCGCAGGGCGGCGGTGCCCATGGCGTTGTTCTTGTTGAACGGCAGCCCCAGGCCGGAGTTGTTGGTGGCCCAGTTCTCGTCGTGGTGCCACTGGGAGAAGTCGTTGGGCTCGAGGTAGTGGTCCCATGAGCCGTACCGGCCGTAGCGGCCGTCGTCGTGGTAGGTGCCGCGGGCGTCCCACTTCTCGATCAGGTGCGTCTCGGCGAGCTCGACGTAGCCGGCGGCGCGCTCGCCGTACTGGGCGTGCAGGGCCGGGTCGCTGTTGACGATGCGGGCGAAATCGAGCAGCGGGTTGATGAGGATGGCGTCGCCGATGTGCACGTCGGCCCAGCGGCTGTTGTCGTAGATGTAGGGGCCGATGAACCCCTTGTAGCCGTCCGGCCCGGTGCGCATGTGGTCGAGGACGAAGTCGTGGTAGTCGGCGGCCGCGTCGAGCCAGGCGGTGTCGCCCCACGCCTCGTAGGCGCGGGTGAAGTGGCTCATGGAGAAGGCGGCGTGCCAGGCCCAGCCCTCGCCGGGCTCCTGGCTAAGGTTGTGGTTATTCACCGCGCTGTTGTAGAAGGCTTGCGGCGAGACGGCCGAGGCCGCCGGGCCGAGCGTGGCGAGCGTAACGGTCGTGGCAAGAAGCAGCCCCGTGAGGCGAAGCCAACGGCAGCACAACATCAACATCAGCCGTCCTCCCTCGTTGTCGGTCTGCCAAGCATACCACACGAACGCCGCCAGGCCCAGGGGGATTTCCGGCCCCCCGGGCCTGGCAGGCGATCGACCGATCCCGCGGCGGGGGCTCAGTTGACCTCGGGCCGGCCCCACGTCTCGTGGAAGGTGCTGATGATGGGGCGGCCGATGGCCGGCTCCTCCTCGAAGCGCTGGAGCCGGCCGGCAATCTCGCCGCCGGGGTAGGCGTCGGTGCGGATCAGCAGCTTGAGCCGGCCCCGGGCGAGCTGGTCCGCCTGCTCGCCGGTGAGCTCCAGCCGGCCGAACATCATCCCGCTGTTGGTGGGCGCGTCGCTGCCCGGCTGCGTGTCCGGGTCGACCGTCAGCCGGGCGATGGTGAACTCGCCAACGTCGGTCAGCGAGACGAGGTAGGCACCCGGCTGGCTGCGCGGGGCCCGCGGGTAGAGCTGGCCGCGCGTCCCCGGCAGGGGCCGGCTCAGGCCGCGGTAGGCGCCGTTGATCTCCAGGCGGTCGCTGTACAGCCGGGCGCGGGCGTAGCCGGCCGCGCCGCTGTTGACCGGGTTGGCCAGGCCGCGGGCGCTCAGGTCGGCGTGGTAGATCGCACCGGGTACCAGCGCCTCGGGCGGCCGGCCGTACTCCACGTGGCGGTAGTCGGGCCCGCATGCGGCGGCGAGCAGCCCCGCGGCGGCGATCATCACCGCCGCGGCGAGGCCCGCTCCGGCGCGGCCGCGGCAGGGGGGTGTCAGCTCGATGGCGGGCGTGGCAGTGGGGCGCTTCATCCTGCTCCTCCTGCGAGGCCGGGTCGGCCTCGTCTCGATCGCGTTGCGTCGTGGCCGTGGCAGTCGCCTGTGCGATGCGCAGGCCAGCGCCACGCCCCCGCCGACGTGATCCAGCAGTTGCCTGCAATGCCCCGATGCCGATCTGAGGCCGCGACGCAACGCCCGTGGGCACGCCACCGACCCCGACCCACCCGCGCCGCCGTCGAGTAAGATCTGCCCCGTCATGGACGATGCCCTGGTCGCTGACGTGCTCGCCGGCCTCGACGTGCCGCATGAGCGGGACGTGCCGCTGGGGGCGATCACCTGGTACAGGGTCGGCGGACCCGCGGCGGTGCTGGCCAGGCCCACGTCCTGGGACCAGCTCGCCACCCTGGCCCGGCGATGCCACCAGCAGGGCGTGCGGGTGTACGTGCTCGGCGGCGGGGCGAACCTGCTCGTCGCCGACCAGGGCGTCTCCGACGGCGTGGTGGTGCGCCTCGACGCCGAGGCGTTCACGCAGCTAAGCGTCGAAGGCCCGCGGCTGCGCGTCGGGGCGGGGCATGACCTTTTCAAGCTCGTGCTGGCCGCCGCCCGCGCCGGGCTCGCCGGGCTCGAGCCGCTGGCGGGCATCCCCGGAACCGTCGGCGGGGCGCTGCGGATGAACGCGGGGGGGGCCTTCGGCGACGTCGGCGCCAGCGTCAGCGCCGTGACCGTGATGGCCGGCGATGGGCAGGTGCACGGCTACGAGCGCGACGAGCTGGTCTTCGGCTATCGGCGCTCGAGCATTGCCGAGCCTTACATTCTCGAAGCGGTGTTTGAGCTCGAGCAGCGCGATCCGGAGGAAGTTTCGCGCCGGGTCAAGGAGATTTTTTCATACAAGAAGGCGTCGCAGCCGATGGCCTCGGCGTCGGCGGGCTGCGCGTTCCGGAACCCGCCGCGCGAGTTGGCCGGCGGCGCCAGCGCCGGCGCGCTGATCGACCGCGCCGGGCTCAAGGGCCATCGCCACGGCGCGGCCATGGTCTCGCCGGTCCACGCCAACTTCATCGCCACCGAGCCCGGGGCCACGGCCGCGGACGTGCTGGCGGTCATGGAGCACGTGCAGCGGACCGTCGCCGAGCGCTTCGGCGTGCAGCTTCAGCGCGAGGTGGTGCTCTGGCCGTGAGAACGTGCGTAAGGGCCCTCCCTGGCCGGTGCCGCACAGCACGCCGAAGGCTGCTGGGTGCGCCAAGCGTCGATCCGTCAAAGCACGCAGCACCCGGATGGACCTCATAGGAGTAGCGGGTGCGGTGTTCGATGATCGGGGTGCCACTGGCGGCTTGTCCGCCAGTGCCCAGGCGGACCGCAGCCCGTCCACCGTGCAAACGACGCGTGCCGCGTGATCGAACCACCCACGCCGTAGGCGACGCCGAAGCACTGGCGGGCAAGCCGCCAGTGGCACCCCACCCGCCGTGGCGCGCGTCTGCTGCAAATCTAAGGTGCACCCCAGCACCATGCCGGGAGGCTGTGTGGCACCGTGCTGACACGCCTTCTAAGATTGCTGATGATGAGCGATCGGCGTGAGATCCTCGACGAGCTGCTGGCCCGCGCCCGCGACCTGCCGCGCACCCCCGGCGTCTACCTCATGAAGGACGATCGCGGCCGGGTCATCTACGTCGGCAAGGCCGCGTCCCTGCGCAACCGCGTGGGCAGCTACTTCCTCGCCTCGGCCGACCTCGGGCCCAAGAAGCAGAACATGCTCAACCTCGTCGCCGACTTCGACACCATCGAGTGCGAGAGCGAGTGGGAAGCGCTGCTGACCGAGAACCGCCTCATCAAGGACATCCGCCCGCGCTTCAACGCGCTGATGACCGACGACAAGACCTTCCCCTACCTGGTCATCACCGTGCGCGACGAGTACCCCGGCGTCTACATCACCCGCGAGCCGAACAACCCCGACTACCGCGGCGCCAAGGTGCTCGGGCCGTTCACCAGCGGCGGAGCGCTGCGCGAGTCGATCCAGCTATTGCAGCGCGTGTTCAAGTTCCGCACCTGTCACCTGGACATCCGCGAGGACGATGAGAGCCGCCGTCACTTCCGCCCCTGCCTGCTCTACCCCATCAAGCAGTGCACCGCCCCGTGCGGCGCCAAGATCAGCAAGGAGGCGTACCGCGAGGACATCCGCCGGTTCATCCGCTTCCTGGAGTCCAAGCGCTCCGTGATGATCCGCGAGCTGACGCAGGAGATGCAGGACGCCGCCAGGGCGCAGCAGTACGAGCGGGCCGCGACGCTGCGCGACCAGGTCTGGGCGCTGCAGAAGCTCGACGAGCGCGGCAAGACCAGCCAGCGCTGGCAGCCCGAGGCCGAGTCGTTTTACGTCGACCCGCAAAAGGGCCTGGAGTCGCTGCGGCGGACGCTCGCGCTCGACGAGCCGATCCGCATGATCGAGTGCATCGACATCGCCCACCTCCAGGGCGGCGAGACGGTGGGCTCGAAGGTCTGCTTCATCGACGGCCGGCCGCTCAAGACCGAGTACCGCCGCTACCGCATCCGCAGCGTCGACGGCGGCAACGACGACTACGCCTCCATCCGCGAGGTCGTCTCCCGCCGCTACCGCGAGGCCGGCCAGGGCCACGAGCTCTACCCCGATCTGATCATCATCGACGGCGGCCTGGGCCAGCTCCACGCCGCGCTGGAGGCCCTGGAGGACCTGCCCCTCCAGCCGCCCAAAGTCATCGCGCTGGCCAAGAAGGACGAGTTGATCTACACCGCCCGGCGCAGCGAGCCGATCAAGCTCGGCCGCGAGAACTACGGCCTCAAGCTCTGCCAGGCGATCCGCGACGAGGCCCACCGCTTCGCCCAGCACTACCACCACATCCTGCGACGCAAGAAGACGCTGGGGGAGAAGTGAGCGCCGGTGGAGGCGGGGCGCGCAGGGGCGGTGCCACGCTTTGTCCGCCAAGCGGCAAGCCTACGCTCACCTCGGGTGGGCCAGCGAGCGCTCGAGCTGCTTGAGGTGCACGCCGATGCGTCGTCGGCGGGCCGGGGTCAGCTCGCGATGGCCGAAGCGGATCTCGTAGAAGTGCTCGGTCAGGGCGACGACGGGGTCGAGGCGCAGGGGGTGGGCCTGGGCGAGCTGCTCGGCGAAGCTGGCCGGACTCTGCCAGGGCGGGCGTTTGTGGCCGTGACGCTCGAGCATGTCGAGCATGGTCAGGTAGAAGCCCAGCCGCCGCGCCAGCCCGCGCCGGCGGGTCCGCGGCAGGGCGGTCAGTTGCAGCGCCGCCAGGCGCCGCCGACGCACCACCAGCAGCCGCGCGATCGTCAGCAGTGCCAGACCCAGGCCGATGAACACCAGCCCGGTGAGGAAGACGCTGGCCAGGTCCGGCGCCCATCGCCCGGCCATCTCGCGCGTACGCTGGATCATCGCCGCCGCCCCCCCGGCGTCGTCGTCGTCGCTGTCGCCGCCCAGCGACTGCCCGACGCGCGTCAGCATCGCGTCGCGCGAGCGCTGGTCGAATGTCACCACCGAGCTGAGCCAGGCGTACTCGATGTGCTCGTAGAGCTCGCGCAGCCCCGCCAGCCACGACCGCCGCGAGGACGCACCGCCACCGGCGTCGGCTTCAGGCGTCGGGTCCACCGTCACCCAGCCCCGCTCCGGCCCGGCGTCGATCTCCACCCACGCGTGGGCGTCGGACTGGCGCACCACGTAATAGTCGCCGACGTGGTTGTAGTGCTGGACCAGGTAGCCCGTGACCACACGCGCCCGCATGCCCAGCGCCCGCGTCATCGCCGCCAGCCCCGAGGCGAATAGCTCGCAATGGCCCTGGCGATGGTCGAACAGAAACGCCAGCAACGGCTCCTGGTCCGGCGCCGGCCGCGGCGCGTCGAGGCTGTAGGTGTACGCGCGGCGCATGTGATCGGCCAGGGCCCGGGCGATCAGCAGGTCGTCCGCGCCGGGATCATCCTCGGGCTGCCGCGACAGGCCCTGCTCGGCGAGGATCCGCCGGGCATGGGCCGCGACACGCTCCGGCTGGACGTACCACCCGCGGGCGTAGCGCTCGGGCTCGAAGCGATCAAGTGGGTGCATCCGCTCATGCTCGGGCAGCGAGCCGATGCGCCAACGCCGGGCCAGGTCCTCGAACAGGTGTGGCGGCGGGTCGGCCGCCCAGGCGACCTCGTACTGCCGCGCGTCGCGCCGGCCCGAGGCCGCGAGCTGGTGGTCGTAGGGGTTGAAGCGCAGCCCGCCGACGTACGGGGCGTCGAGCCAGACCGGCGGCAGGCCGGTGAAAATCGCCTGCCCGCCGCCCTGGCGATGGGTGATCTGCGCCCGGTAAAGCGCCGCCTGGTCGCCGGGGGAGGAGAAGGTGATCGTGCCCCCGGACAGCTCGCGGTACTGGTCGAGCTGGGCGACGCGGCTGCTGCGCGTCCAGGTGTTGGTGCGGCGCTGGTACTCATCAAGCACGGCCCCGCGCAGGCGCCAGACGCGCCCGGGGCCGATCGCCTGGCCATCGCGGGTGACCTTCACGTGCAGCACGGGCTGGCCGCCTGTCCGCCGCGGCTGGCCGGCACGCAGGTCGATGCGATCGGAGAAGCCGGCCTGCTGCGGCGCCGACTGGCCGTGAACCCGCGCCAGCTCCGCCAGCGAGCGCTCGGGGGCGCGAGGCAGGAGCACGAAGCTCGCCGTCGCCACCGCCGCGCACAGGAGCGCCACCGCCACGGCCGTCAGGCGAAAGTGCAGCCGGTACCGCGGCCCGGCCACCGCGTCGGGCGCCGGCACGCGCGACGGGTCGTCCGCCGCCGCCCGTGTCTGATCGTACACCGTGTCGGCCGAGACCTTCATGTGAAACAGCAGCAGCGTCAGCAGCGCCAGGCCGCAGTACAGCACCAGCAGCAGCCCGTAGACGATCGACACGCTCAGCACGCTCGCCGAGACCATCGTCATGACGCTCAGCGTCAGCATCGACGCATACTCGCGGTTGCTCTTGCGGCTGAACAGCAGCAGCACCTGGAGCCAGAGCGTGAAGTGGCTCATCGCCAGCAGCAGGTCGCTGTCAAGGTGCAGCGCCTCGACGGCCAGCCACACCGTCGCCGCCAGCCCGCCCAGGTTCGTCGCCCCGCGCGGCAGCGGGCTCGCCCAGGGGCCCTCGGCGATCAGCCACGCCAGCGCCGCCAGCGCCCCGGCCACGAGCAGGAGACCGAAGTTCTGCGACGCCACGCCGAACGCCACGATCCCCAGCAGCACCTGCGCGTAGGCCGCGCGACGGAACCGACGCACCATCGGGTTCATGTCACCGCCTCCTGGACGCGACCGGCCGGCCCCCGCACCGGCGCCGGGCGGTCCGGCCTCGCCAGCGAGCGCAGCTCCAGCGTCTGCCGCGTGTCGGCGTGCCGGGCGATCTGCTCCGCCGCGATCACCGTCGCCCGCCCGCGCCCACGACGATACCCCGCCGCCTGCTCGGGGCAACGGCAGATGATCACCGTCGGCTCGACCGCCAGCGCCGCCGACTCGGTCAGCGCGGCCCCGTCGTCGATCGGCAGGCGCGCCAGCGCCTCGAGCATCCGCGCCCGGTGCATCAGGCCATGGTGCGGCGCGAAGCTCGGGCAATGCGGCCCACGCACCGCCAGACCCACCCGACGCTGACGCAGGTGCGCCTCGCAGATCACCGACGCCGCCAGGCTGATCGCCTGCTCCAGCGCCGAGCCCGCGTCGTCACGCCTCGGCCGCGTCAGATCGAGCAGGATCATCACCCGCGGCGGCGCGGGGCGCGTCAGCTCGCGCGTCACCAGCTCACCGAGGCGGGCGCTGCGCTTGAAGTCGATGAGCTTGGGCGGATCGCCCAGGCGGTAGCCGCGCAGCCCGAAAAACTCGCCATCCCCGCCGCCTCGCTCGCGCTGGCGCTGGCTGGCGGCGTCAAAGCGCGCGACCAGCGCCCCGGCCAGCGGCTGGCGCAGGCGGTGAATCGCCGGGTACACCAGCGTCGTCGCCGGCTGGCGCACCATCACCGTCTTGCGCACGATGCCGAAGGGAAAAGCGCACTGCACGAGGATGCGGTCCAGCTCCAGCGGCCCGCGCCGGATCGGGTAGCAGCGGGCCTGGGCCTGCATCGGCTGGCGCGGCCCGGCGTGCAGCAGCCAGCCGATCGGACGTTGACGCAGCCGCGGCGGCTTCTGCGCCACCGGCCCGTAACGCCGCCAGCCCCGCCGGCGGTGACCCCAGGTCTCGATCACCATCACGCTCAACGCCGGTAGCCAGTTGTGGTTGACCAGCCGATACCGCAGCACCAGCGCGTCGCCGACGACCGCCCGGCCCGGGGTCAGGCGACGGATCTCCAGCCCGCGCAGCACCTGCGCCGCGTAGGCGAACGACACCAGCAGCCCGCCGAACATCAGCCCCAGCGCCCAGAACAGCAGGTTCGCCTGTGTGTACAGCGTCGCCGCCAGCAGCAGCAGCGTCACCGCGAGGTAGACCGCCCCGCCGGGGCCAAGCTCGATGCGCGCGCGTCGTGAGCTCATGGGCGTCTCGCGATTGTCGATGGCCAGCCGGGACTTCCGAAGCACCGCGAAGATGCGAAGAAGGCGAAGGCCGCGAAGGAAATCACGTCGGCTTGACTTTCTGCAATCTCGCCCCTTCGCGGTCGGTCGCTTGATCAACGGACGTGGCACAGCGCAGGCAATTGGTGATCGGCAATATCTCAATCCATGTACGGCTGACCCATGCGCAGCGTCTCGTCCAGGAAGTGCTCACTGCGGCGGTCGCCACCGCTGCCCGGCGTCATCACGATGAGCAGCCGCTTGCGCGATGAGGGGATGCGAATGGTCTCGAGCGTCGGGCCGTACCCCGGCCGCCGAGCGAGCACCTGCACGTCGTCCTCGAGGAACCCGGCGCCGAAGGCGTCGACGTCGATGCTGAAGCGGCCGTCGGCGTCCGCCTGCCCGAGGCCGATCTGCCGGGCGCGCAGGGTGCCGGCGTCGAGGACCAGCTCGATGCGGGCCGCGGAGATGCCCAGCTCGCCGCGCGCCGCCGCCTCGCCCGCCAGGCGCGCATCGTCGCGGTCCACGATCAACACCGCCGGGTAGGGCCCCTCGACGACCCGGCCCTGCACCTTGCCGACGCAGCCACCGAGCAGCAGCAGCCCCAATGCCCCCGCCAGCGGCGCCACCATACGCAAGTGCTTGATCATCCCGGCATTGTACCGGCGGGCGCGGCGGCCCAGCAATCCCGCCCCGCAAACACCGGGCTGACGCGGATGTCGCCCCGGAGCACCGCGACGCGGATATCGACCCGGAGGGGGCGCGACGCGTTTGTCACCCCGGAGGGGCGCGAGCATGTAGCCACGGGTGGAGCGAGGCGAAACCCGTGGAACCGGCCGTAGGGTGGGTAGAGCGAAGCGAAACCCACCGGTTGCGGCGGGAATCCACGGCCAGCGTGGGGGGTTCGCTGCGCTCTACCCACCCTACATCAGCGCGCTTTCCGCTGCCCCTACACGTCCAGCTCCTGCGCCTCCTCCGCCCGCTCCATGATCAAGCGGAACCGCGCCGACGCGTCCCGGCCCATCAGGTCGCTCATCACCCGGTCCGTCTCCAGAGCGTCGGCGATCTCGACGCGCAGCAGCCGACGCGTGCGCGGGTTCAGCGTCGTCTCCCACAGCGTCTTGGGCATCATCTCCCCCAGGCCCTTGAAGCGCGTGATCTCCGGCTTGGCCCGCCCATCGCCATGCTCAGCCAAAATACGCGCCCGGTCGTCGTCGTCCGCCGCCCAGTACGTCTGCTTGCCAATGTCGATGCGATACAGCGGCGGCAGCGCGAGATACACCCGCCCCTCGTCGATCAGCTCGCGCATGTGGCGGTAGAGAAACGTCAGCAGCAGCGTCGTGATGTGGTGCCCGTCCGAGTCCGCGTCGGCCAGCAGAATCAACCGCTGGTAACGCAGCTTGCCCAGGTCAAAGCTCTTGCCCGCCCCGCAGCCCAGCGCGGTGACCAGGTCGGACAGCTCCTTGTTCTCCAGCACTTTCTTGAGCGACGCCGTCTCGGTGTTGAGCACCTTGCCGCGCAGCGGCAGGATCGCCTGCCGGGCGCGGTCGCGCCCCTGCTTGGCGCTGCCGCCCGCCGAGTCGCCCTCGACGATGAACAGCTCCGTCTCCGCGCGGTTGGAGCTGGAGCAGTCCGCGAGCTTGCCCGGCAGGTTCAGCCGATTGCTGGTGGCGCTCTTGCGCGACACCTGCGCCGACGCCGCGCGCGACGCCTCACGCGCTCGCGCCGCCAGGATCACCCGGTGCACGATCGCCTCGGCCGCCGAGCGGTTTTCGTTGAGCCACTGCTCCAGGCTCTGGCGCACGGCCGTGTCCACCCAGCCCTGCACCTCGCTGTTGTTGAGCCGATCCTTGGTCTGACCCTGGAATTGCGGATCGCTGATGAAGACGCTGAGCACGCCGGTGAGCCCTTCGCGGATGTCCTCGGCCGCGAGCGTGACGCCACGCGGCGTGAGGCTGTGCGTCTCGATGTAGTTGCGCAGCGCCTTGTTCAAGCCGGCGCGCAGCCCGACCTCGTGCGTGCCGCCCGAGCCCGTCGGCACGCCGTTGACGTAGCTGCGAATGTGCTCCTCCGTCGCCTCCGTCCACTGAAGCACCGCCTGCATCCGCCCTTCACCGTTGTCGCGCTCCAGCACGAAGGGGGCCTCGTGCACCGGCTTGAGCTCGCGCTCGGCCCGGATCGCCTTGAGATAGTCGATGAGCCCTTCGCGATGCTGGAAGGTGTGGTGCTTGCCCGCCGGCTCATCGTGGAAGCTGACCTTGATCCCCTTGTGCAGGTAGCTCGTGACCTCCAGGCGCTGGCGGATCAGCTCGGCGTCGAACTCGGTGCGCGGAAAGATCGCCGGGTCCGGGTGGAAGTAGATCGTCGTGCCCGTGCCCCGGGCCTTGCCCAGCTTCTTGAGCTTGCCCGTGGCCTTGCCCTTGGCGAAGCTCATCTGCCACTCGTGCCCGTCGCGTTTGACGGTGGCGACGAGCTTCTTGGAAAGTGCGTTGACCACCGACGCCCCCACGCCGTGCAGCCCCCCGGCCGTCTTGTAGCTGTCATGCTCGAACTTGCCCCCGGCGTGCAGCGTGCCGAGGATGATCTCAACCGCCGGCTTCTTGTGCTTGGGATGCGTGTCGACCGGGATCCCCCGCCCGTTGTCGCTGACGGTGATGCTCGTCGTGTCCTTGTGCAGCGTGACGTGGATCTCCGAGGCGTAGCCGTTCATCGCCTCGTCCACGGCGTTGTCGAGGATCTCCCAGACCAGGTGATGCAGCCCCGCGGCGTTGACCCCGCCGATGTACATGCCCGGCCGCTTGCGCACGGGCTCGAGGCCTTCGAGGACGGTGATGTCTTTGGCGGTGTAGGTGGTCATGGTTCAGCAGGTCATATCGGCAGCGGCTGCGTCTGCAATATAAAGCCGGGACCGGTGGTCCCGGGGAAGCGGGTGGAAAGGTTGAATCATACCCAGGCGCCCACGGCGCGATGGCGTACGATGTGACCGAGCGCGGCGCGGTGACGAGCCGCACGCCGTGTTGCCGTTGATTGGTCGCCGCCTCACCGGGACCACCGGTCCCGGCTTTGTATCGGAGGGGATCAGGAGCACTACATGATCTTCCCCATCGCCATCCACAAAGACCCGGACACCTGCTACGGCGTGACCGTGCCCGATCTTCCCGGCTGCTTCTCCGCCGGCTCGACGATCGACGAGGCCATGCTCATCTCCCGCGAGGCCATCGCTCTGTATTTCGAATCGATTATCGAGGACGGCCTGGAAATGCCCACCCCCAGCGACATCGAGACCCTGCGCGCCAACCTCGACTATGCCGACGCCATCTGGGCCGTGGTCAACGTCGACCTCGACGCCTCGCAGCGCGCGGCTTAGGCGATGGTGGAAATCACAGTTGTCCGTCGCGATCATTTCTCATCCGTGAGGGTTTGAAGCACGTCGGCCGGGGTCCGTCAGCCACGCGTGGTACGGTCGAAGTCGGTGTCGAAGCTCACGACCTGCAAATCGTGAATCTCCGCGGTCAGGTAGTGGTAGGCATCATCAAAATCGAGTTTCTGGGATTGGCAGATCTCAGGCACGGCGTGCCAACTCCGTCGGCGTCAGCGAGAGGATGGCGATGCGGTCCCCGATCATGCTACCGCGCAAGAACGAAGCGTAACGCTCGAGTTGTCCGAACCGTGCGAGAATCAGGCCGATCGAATGCACCGCGTAATCCGTGACAGCCATTCGCATTGGCGGCACGCTCTCCAGCAGACGCCGCGCGTCATCAGCGCGCGAGCGGTTGCGCAACACCTGCAACCAGACGTTCGTGTCAATGAGGTAGGTCATCCCGCCCCTTGATCGCCTGCCCCGCACGCAACCGGCTGGCCTCATGCTGAAGCTGCACCGCGTCCATATCTACGTTCTCGAGGCAGCCGGCCCATGCCTCGACCTGCACGGACCCCGTCTCGGCCCCACTCCGCCGCGAGAGGTGCGCCACCAACTCAACCGCCCGCTGCTGCTGTTCCGGCGTCAGTCGCTCGAAGGCCTCGTTCAGTTTGCGCTTCAGGTCCGCCCGCATGGCTCAGGCTCCAGTTGCTGGCGCGTGCGATACAAAGATCATCGGGCTGCGATCACCCGCAACATTATAGAGCCCTACAGGCTCACGCCCCCGCCAGCTCCACCGTCGCCACGCCTGCCCCCGCCTTCGCCTGCCCACCGCCGCGCCGCTGCCGGATCCACCCCGCCAGCGCCTCGCGCCGCCCCGGCCAGCCCGGGCCCGTACGCTCCTCCAGGAACCGGGCGTACATCCCATCCAGCACGCTCGTCAATCGCGCCACCAGCGCCAGCCGCGCCTCCGTCAGCTCACGCGGGCTCTCCGCGTCCGCCACCTCCGGCAGCGCGGCGCTGGTCACGTGCAGACGATCCGCCTGCAACGACAAGTCCCACTGGCACTCGCCGTCGGCCAATATCAGCCCCAGCTTGCGCGGCCACTTGCCGGTGGCCAGCGCCTCGCCCGCCTCGGGCAGCCGCGTCAGCGCCACCGGGCTCGACCCGGCCCGCAGCGACTGCTTGCCCCGCACACCCCACGCACACTCCATCTCCAACGACTTGTCGATCGTAATAAACGCTTCGTCGCCACCCCCAGCCTCACCCTTGATCGGCACCACCCCATCGGCCGTCTCCGCCAGCCACCACAGCCAGATCAACCACTCGTTGCCCAGGAAGTCCTTCAGGTCCACCGCCTGCGCCCGCCAGGGGATGGTGGGGATGCTCACGTCGGTGGGGGCGTCC
>SLDI01000246.1:0-4021 GCA_007125385.1 Phycisphaeraceae bacterium
GAAAACCGCAGGAGTGGGGGTGCCACGGCTTGTCCCGAAGGGCAAGCCGTGCCTCCGTCGGCCGCCGCACGGCTTGCCGCTTCGCGGTCAAGCCGTGGCACCCACTTTTCGGACGGAGCCTGGTTTAACGCCCGTCCTGAGCGAGTCCGCGAGCGCACGCATTGGCCCCCCATCCCGAACCGCGAATCCGTTACCGCGCCGTCTTCACGCGGCGGATGATGCTGGCGAGCTCGGTGGCGGAGCAATCCTTGGACAGGTAGCCGGCGGCGCCGACGTGGCGCATGGCGGCGCTGATCTCGTCGCCCTCGTACATGGACAGGCCGATGACCCGCACGTCGGGCAGCTCGCGGGTCAGGCGTTCGGTGGCCTCGAGGCCGTCGAGCACCGGCATGTGCACGTCCATGAGCACGACGTCGGGCTTGTGCTCGTGAGCCAGGGCCACGGCCTGCTCGCCGTCACCGGCCTCGGCGACGACGCAGATGCCGTCGAGGCGCTTCAGCAGCATGGCCAGTCCTTCGCGCACGAGCACGTGGTCGTCGGCGATGAGCAGGCGGATCCCCGAGTCGGTCGCGTGGGGGTTCGAGTTCGTCGCGGGTCTGAGCACCAAGTGGACTCCTGTCGCTGACGCGGTGGCGGTGGCGGTGGGGTGCGGGCCCGTTACAGGAAAACCCGCACTGTACATGGATGGATACGGTGGTTGGCACGCCCCGGATTGGTGCGTTCCCGTTCGACGCGATGTCGAGGGGAACACCCGGTGCGTAGATGGGTGGAGCCGCCAGGGGGTTATACTGAGGCGACCCTACGCGCGCCACTACGCTGGCACCCGTTTTGTACACGGGCAGACAGCATGCCAACGTCGGCCCAACGGAGTGCCCCGCGATGACCGACCCCGCCCCCGCCACCACGCCCGCCACCACCCCCGCGATCACTTCCGCCGCCGGCGATGGTGGGGGCAGTGCGAGCTCGATGGGCGTGGACGCCGCTCCGGGCGAGCCCGCCGATCGTCGCCGCTTCGTGCCGCGGCAGATCGACCTGGGCGACTGGGCGCAGCTTCAGCCGCTGTTCGACGAGCTGCGCGGCCGGCCGCTGGACGACGTGGCGGCGGTGGAGCGCTGGTTGGCGGACTTTTCCGAGCTGGCCGCGGCGGTGTCGGAGTTCGGCGCCCGCCGGCAGATCGAGCACGCCTGCCACACCGAGGATGAGCAGATCGAGCGGGCGTTCATGCACTTCATCGAGCACATCCGTCCGCGGCTGGCGCCGGTGCAGTTCGAGCTTCAGAAGAAGCTGCTGGCCTCGCCGCACGCCGAGGCGCTGACGGACGAACGCTACCGCGTGCTCAAACGCGACTGGCAGGCCGACGTCGAGCTCTTCCGCGAGCAGAACGTGCCGCTGTTCACCGAGCTGACGAAGCTGGCCAGCGGCTACGACAAGATCGTCGGGGCGATGGAGGTCGAGCACGCCGGCCGGCGCCACACGCTTCAGCAGATCGCCCGCTTCCAGGAGGAGCCGGACCGCGACCTGCGCGAGAAGACGTGGCAGCTTGCGACGGAGCGTCGGCTCGAGGACCGGGCGCGCATCGACGAGCTGTTCGACAAGATGCTCGCGCTGCGGGCGCAGGTGGCGGCGAACGCGGACCTGCCGGACTACCGGGCGTATGCATTCAAGAGCCGGCAGCGGTTCGACTACACGCCCGAGGACTGCCTGGCGTTCGCCGAGGCGATCGAGCAGGTGTGCGTGCCGCTGCTGGGCGAGCTGGACGAGCGGCGGCGGCGGCGGCTGGGCGTCGAGAAGCTCCGGCCGTGGGACACGACGGTCGACCCCGACGCCACGGAGCCGCTGTCGCCTTTCGATGCCGACGACACGGCGGCGATGGTGCGCGGCGTGGGCGAGATGCTCACGCGCATCGACCCGGAGCTGGGCGCGACGTTCGCCCGGCTGCGCGACAAGCGCAACCTGGACCTGGCGAGCCGGCGCGGCAAGCGGGCGGGCGGGTTCCAGGCGGCGCTGCAGGAGTCGGGGGAGCCGTTCATCTTCATGAACGCCGCCGGGGTGCAGCGCGACGTCGAGACGCTGCTGCACGAGGCGGGTCACGCGTTTCACTTTCTCTGGGCGCATCAGCATGAGCCGCTGACGTTCCTGCGCCACGCGCCGACCGAGTTCTGCGAGGTGGCGTCGATGTCGATGGAGCTGATGTCGCTGGACCACCTGGACGTGTTCTATGACGACGAGGCGAAGCTGGTGCGCGCCAAGCGCAGGCTGCTGGAGGGGATCGTGCGGGTTTTCCCGTGGATCGCGACGATCGACAGCTTCCAGCACTGGCTGTACACGCAGCCGAGCCCGCCCGACGCCGCGGCGCGGACGGAGCACTGGCAGAGCCTGATGGATCGCTTCTCATCCAGCGCGGTGGATTGGCGCGGGCTGGGCACGGCGCGCGAGAGCCTCTGGCAGCGGCAACTGCACCTGTTCCATCACCCGTTCTACTACGTGGAGTACGGCATCGCGCAGCTCGGGGCGTTGCAGCTCTGGGCGCGGTACCGGCGGGAGCCGGCCGCGGCGCTGCGGGACTACCGGGCGGCGCTGAGCCTGGGCGGGACGCGGCCGCTGCCGGCGCTGTTCGAGGCGGCGGGGCTGCGCTTCGACTTCACGCGCGCGACGCTCGAGCCGGCGATCGAGCAGCTTGCCGAGGAGCTGGGGCGGTTGTAGGCGAGATCCCGCCCTTCGCTCGCGGACTCGCTCAGAGCGGGCGTTAACGGCTGGAACCCCTGCCGCGGGTGTGCGCCACCTTGTTGACGTGCCCCCCCTACCGCCGGGCCACCGTGCCCGCGAGCACGCGCAGGCTCACGGGCAGGTTGAAGTGCACGTCCTCCTCGACGGTGGTGGCCTCCTCGAGCTCGCCGCCGTGGGTGTCGATGAGCTCCTGGACGATCTCCTGGACCAGGTGCTCGGGGGCGGAGGCGCCGGCGGTGACGAGCACGGAGGCGACGCCGTCGAACCACGCCTGCTTCATCTCGGTCTTGTCGTCGACGAGGTAGGCCCGGGTGCCCGAGGTCTCGCTGATCTCGGTCAGGCGAACGGAGTTGGAGCTGTTCTTGGAGCCGACGACGAGCACGAGGTCGACCTCGGCCGCCTTGGCGCGGACGGCGTGCTGGCGGTTGGTGGTCGCGTAGCAGATGTCGTCGCTGGGCGGCTCCTTGACGTGGGGGAAGCGCTGGCGGATGGCCTGGATGATGCGGTTGGCGTCGTCCATCGACAGCGTCGTCTGGGTCAGGTAGACCAGCCGCGTGCCGTCGGGAAAGTCGAGCCGGTTCACGTCCTCGGGCGACTCGACGATGTGGATGACGTCCGGCGCCTCGCCGACGGTGCCCACGACCTCGTCGTGCCCGGCATGGCCGACGAGCAGGATCTGATAGCCCTGGCGTGCGTAGCGGACGGCTTCCATGTGGACCTTGGTCACCAGCGGGCAGGTCGCGTCGATCATCGTGCAGCCGCGCTCCTTGGCGCGCTGCCGCACCGCCGGGCTCACCCCGTGAGCGCTGAAGACCACCGTCCCGCCCTCGGGCACCTCGTCGACGGTGTCGACGAAGATCACCCCCTGGTGCTCGAAGCCCTCGACGACGTGGCGGTTATGCACGATCTCGTGATAGACGTACAACGGGCTGCCGACGATCTTCAAGGCCTCCTCGACGGTCTGGATGGCCATGTTCACGCCGGCACAGAAGCCGCGGGGATTGGCAAGGACGATTCTCATGGTGCGGCATGGTAGCGGTGCACTCGCCCCGGGGGAAGCGCTCACGCCCGGGCCGCTGCCGCAACATTGCGGATCATGCTCGCGAGCTGCACCGCCGAGCAATCCTTGGAGAGGTAACCCGCCGCCCCCACGCGCCGCATCGCCGCGCCGATCTCGTCGCCCTCGTACATCGACAACCCGATCACACGCACGCCCGGCAGATCACGCGCCAGACGCTCCGTCGCCTTCAACCCATCCAGCACCGGCATGTGCACGTCCATCAGCACGACGTCC
>SLDI01000152.1:0-4002 GCA_007125385.1 Phycisphaeraceae bacterium
ATCAGCTACGCCCTGGGCTACCGCATGGGCTACGACCTGCGCCAGAACGCGTTCGAGGTGCAGATCGAGGACTTCACCGCCGGCCTGCGCGACGCGGTGGTCGGCGACGGCGAGCCGCGGATCAGCGAGGAGCAGCTCATGGCCTCGCTCATGGCCTTCCAGCAGCACATGCAGGCGCAGCAGCAGGAGCGGCTCGAGGCCTTCGCCCAGGAGAACCGCGCCTTTCTCGAGGACAACGCCCAGCGCGACGAGGTCGAGGTGACCGCGTCGGGCCTGCAATATCGCGTCATCGAGGCCGGCCCCGCCGACGGCCCGCGCCCCGAGCCGGGCCAGCAGGTGCGCGTCGACTACGAAGGCCGGCTGATCGACGACCGCCTCTTCGACGCCTCGCACCTGCGCGGCGGCCCGGCCCAGTTCACCGTCGGCGAAGTCATCGAGGGTTGGAACGAAGCCCTGCAACTCATGACGCCCGGCAGCAAGTGGGAGCTTTTCATCCCCGCCGAGCTGGCCTACGGCCCCCGTGGCACCGACCGCATCCCGCCCCACGCCACGCTCATCTTCGAGGTCGAGCTGCTGGAGATCGTCGAATAAAGCGGGTTCCACTTCAATCGCAGACGTAACGGCCACACCGCGCCATGAGGCGTTGATGTAGGGTGGGTAGAGCGAAGCGAAACCCACCGCGAACGTCGTGGATCCTCGGCGAACCCGGTGGGTTTCGCTTCGCTCTACCCACCTACAACTCACGCCCGCGATCGCCTCACGGCGTCGCGGGCTCGACGCTCTGCCGGCCGGTCACCGCCTCGGGCGTGTACCGCCACGCCAGGCTTAGCAGGGCCAGGGTCAGCGCCGCGGCGGGGGAGACGAGCATGGCGGTCGCCAGCGCCCATCCTTGGTCCGCCAGCAGGCCGACGAGCAGGGCTCCGAGCATCGCGCCGGCGGCGACGCCGGCTTCGAGGTAGCCATAAACGTGCGACCGGATGTGGGCGAAGCGGGCGGCGACGAGCGAGAAGAGGCAAGGCCCGGTGCAGCACGCCAGCAGCATGCCCAGGCCCAGCAGTGCGAAAGTTGGCCAATACCCGGGCACGAGCAGGGCCGCAGCCAGTGCCACCGCGCCCAGCGACGCGCTGATGCCCAGCAGCCGTTGGTCGTCGATCGGCAGCGGGTAGAGGACCTGGACCAGGCGCCCGGCGGTCAGCCCCAGCGCGGTGACGGCGAACATCGCCCCGCCCTTGAACTCGCTGACACCGAACGTCGCCTGCGCCATCGGGCTCACCCAGCTCAGCAGGCCCACGAGCATCATCCCGTGGCACACCGCCATGGCCGGGATCCAGAGCCATTGCCACGACCCGCCCGGGAGCATGCGGCGCCACCAGGGCGTGGGCGTCGCTGTGGTGGTCCGGCCGCGGCGCTCACGCAGGTGCAGCACGCGCACCCAGCGCAGCCGCCAGCGTACGGCGACGGTGCACAGCCCCAGCAGGCAAAGGGTCACCACCAGCGGCAGGCGAAAGCCCCACGCCCGGGCGTCGTGCTCGGCCATCAGGTCCAGCCAGGCGCCGATCAGCGGGGCCGTCGCCACCCCCACGCCGAACCACAGCGCCGACGCCAGCGCCATCACCCGGCGCACCTGCGAGGCGAAGATGCCCGAGATCAGCGTCATGCCCCCGTTGTGAATCGCCGCGGCGCAGACCCCCGCGAGCACGAGTCCGATGAAGAGCGCGGCGAATCGATCGGCGGCGATGACCAGCGCCAGCGCCGCCAGCAGCCCCAGCAACGCCGTCGTGACCATCCACAACGGCCCGCGGCGGTGGGTGATCGGGCCGACCGCCAGGCTCGCCGCCAGCACCCCGAACTGAGCCGCGCCCAGGCACAGGCCCAACTGGGTCCGCGACAGCTCGAATACCTCCATCAGCGTCGAGCCGCTGACGACCACCGCGACGAACACCACCTCCACCACCACGTAGGTGCCGAAGAGCACGCCCGCCGAGCTCTTGCGCGGCAGGGACTTCATGATCGCGATTGCCCGGCGACCACCATGGCGCCGAGTCTAGCTTCTCGCGGGAGACGTGGGGAACGCGGGGCACGGGTGGGCTGCCGCCACCCGTCACCGCTCGCCGGCGCCCCGGTTGCGCCACAGCACCAGCGGCGCCTCGCCGGCGTGGTTGGCGCCGAGGAGGTCGACTCGGCCGTTGCCCGTCAGGTCGGTGGCGACGATGTCGTGTGAGCCGGCGGTGTCGATGACCTGCTTGTGCCAGACCTCGCCGCCACCGCGGTTGTACATCACGACCACCTCGTTGGGCGCGGCGCCCTGGTGCATGTGGGCGTAGGCGACGTCGAGTCGGCCGTCGCCGTTGAAGTCGGCCAGGGCCAGGCTGTGGATGACGGCTTCGATGTCGTCGACGATGACGTGCTCGGGCCAGGGCCGGGTGCGGTCGGTCTCGGGCGCTGCGAACCAGGAGATGCGGTAGCGCTGGCCGCGCAGCTCCGCGGGCGTGAGCACGATGTCGAGCCGGCCGTTGCCACTGATGTCGCCCAGCGCCACCTTGGCGTGGCCGTGATCCCACCGCGGGGCGTAGACGTGGCGATGCCAGGCCCCGCCGGCGTTCTCGAACCAGACCTTGTCGATGACGATGTCGAGCTGGCCGTCACCGTTGACGTCGGCCAGGGCCAGGCCCTCGCCGTCGTGGGCCGGCAGTGTCTGCTGCTGCCACTGGTCGGGCTCGCGTTGGTAGAAGATGTGCACGGCATCGCCGCTGCCGCTGAACGCGGACTGGTCGCGGCCGACGACGTCGAGCAGGCCGTTGCCCGTCAGGTCGCCCACGAGCACGTCGTGCACGGCCTCGCTGGCGATGCGGTGGACGGTCCAGGGGCCGTTGAACCGGCCGTCGCTGAAGCCCGGGTTCTCCAGCCAGACCACGCTGCCCATGACGATGTCGTTGCGGCCGTTGCCGTTGACGTCGGCGATGGCGCCATGGACACCGCCGTCGTGGGGGCGATCGGCGATGGTGAGCTTGCGCCACGCGTCGCCATGGTACATGACCACCGGCCCGTGCTGCCCGGCGACGACGATCTCCGGCCGGCCGTCGCCGGTGACGTCACCGACCAGCTTGTACCACGGATTGCGCGGCGGATCGGGATCGATCACGTGGCGCTCAAAGGTGACGGGCTCGGCCGCGATCGGGCCCGCGGCAAGGAGCACGACCGCCCCGGCGGCGATGAGGACGAACATCATGCATGCGCCTGGAACCATGGTTCTATTCCTCGACTTTCCCGTGCGGCGTTCGCCCTCGTCCTCCCGGCGACGCGGGCACTCGCCGGCGAACGACGGGAGAGATGGCGACCGCGGCCCGCCTTCGTCGACCCGCGCCGGCCCGGGGCGGCGACGTACACCGTCCCGCCGGCACCGGGACTGTAGCACCGGGTCGGCGACCGCGGAAGTTGGGCCGGCCGCCGCGCTCGGGCCGACTACCCTCCTCGGCGATCGTGTGCTAACATGCTCCGCCACGGCCCCGGCCAGGTAGCTCAGTTGGTAGAGCATGCGACTGAAAATCGCAGTGTCGGCGGTTCGAATCCGCCCCTGGCCATTTGCCTCGCCCCCCTTCTCCCCCTCCCGGCATGAGCTCAGCCGCCACCGTTGACGACCCGGCCGCGCTGCGACGGCCGCTGCTGGCGTGGTACCGTCGGCATCGGCGCGACCTGCCCTGGCGCGTCGCTCCGCCGGGCCGGCCCGACGCCTACCACGTGCTGGTCAGCGAGGCGATGCTCCAGCAGACGCAGGTCGCGACGGTGGTGCCCTATTTCGAGCGCTTCATCGCCCGCTGGCCGGACGTCGCCCAACTCGCCGCCGCGGACGAGCGGCAGGTGCTGGCCGCGTGGCAGGGGCTGGGCTACTACCGCCGCGCGCGACATCTGCATGCGGCCGCCAGGCGGATTGTGGAGGACTTCGACGGCCGCGTGCCCGACGACGTGGACGCGCTGATGACACTGCCGGGCGTGGGGCGCTAC
>SLDI01000221.1:0-14171 GCA_007125385.1 Phycisphaeraceae bacterium
AGGTGATGGTCATCAGCGTCAGCTCGTCGCCACCGACGGGGTTGGTCAGCGTCCCGCCGCAGGGACATGGCGTATCGAGGCGCGCGGCAGTGAAGGTGTGATCGCACGACAGACAGCGCAGCGTCCAGGGCAGGTTCTCCAGTTCCAGTACCGCCCCGGTCCAGCCCGCGGCCTCGACGGCGATGGCCCAGGCCCACTGCATCGCCTCGGGCTCAATGCCGTGCAGCGGCCCGGCACGCAGGTGCACGCGACGAACGACGCTGCCGGCGGGCACATGCGTGGCGATCTGCGTCAACAACGCCTCGACCAGCGACATCTCATGCATGGCCGGCTCCTTGCCTCGGGGCCATGCGCTTGGCCAGGCGGGCGAGCATGGGGGCGAGGCGTTGCTCGGCGCGCTCGCCCGCGACGCGCACGGCGTTCGTCATGGCCGCGCCAATGTCGAAGCTCTGGCCGCCGGCGGAGCAAACGATGGCGCGCGGCGTGCGGCCGTAGAGCTCGCGGCACAGGTGCAGCAGCGACGCGGCGGCGAGGTGGTGTGTCAGCAGCGCGACGGGAGGCCGGCGGGCGATGAGTCGGGCGAAGTCGAGCTCGCCGTGGTCGAGGGCGACGGCGACGTCGATGAAGATGACCAGGCGGGCGGCGGCGATCTCGGGCGCCAGCTCGACGGTGAGCTGCCGGGCGATGATGACGCGCACGCTCTGGCCGTCGGTGTACGGCGTGAGGCGCTGCGCCACGGCCGGTCCCCAGCCGTCGTCGCCGCACAGCGGGTTGCCGTAGCCGACGATCAGCACGCCGTGCGGTTCGGCGGGTGGGGCCGCGAGCCGGCAGGCGGTGCGGGGTGTGGGTGAGGCGGTGGGGTTCATGGGGTGTGTCCTTGGCCGGCGGCCGCCATCTCAACTGACTGATTCCGATCCCCCTCCCGGGGAGAGGGGGGTATGACCGCTTGTCGTGGTTGGCGGTTTGTTCGTCATGCCGCACCTGCCTCGTCGGGACGGGCGATGCGGTCCACGATCTGGCCGGCGGCGTCGTGCAGCTCGATGTTCAGGGGCATCTGGCCCAGGGCGTGGGTCGAGCAGCTCAGGCAGGGGTCGAAGGCGCGGACCACCGCCTCGACACGGTTGAGCATGCCCTCGCTCAAGCGCCGGCCGTCGACGAAGCGCCGGGCCACCTGGGCGATGCCGTGGTTGATCGCCAGGTTGTTGTGCCCGGTGGCGATGATGAGATTGGCCCACTTCATCAGCCCGTTGCGGTCGATGGCGTAGTGGTGGATGAGCGTGCCGCGCGGGGCTTCCGAGACGCCCACGCCCTCGAAGCGGTTGGGCCTGGCGCGGGCGCGGACGAAGTCGTCGAGGATGTCGTCGTCGGCCAGCAGGCGGTAGATCATCTCCAGGCCGTAGACGATCTCGATCAGCCTCGCGTAGTGGTAGTGGAAGCTGCTCTGGCGCTGCTTGTGGTGGTGGAAGCGGAACTGGGCCAGGGCCTCGTCGGCGCGGGGGGTGCCGCAGCGCTTGACGATGTTGAGCCTGGCCAGCGGGCCGACGCGGTAGATCCCGCCCGGGTAGCCGTGGGGCTTGTAGTAGGGGAACTTGAGGTAGGTCCAGGGCTCGACGGCCTCGCCGATGATGCCGCCGTAGTGCCGCGCGTCGGTGGTGGCGACCGCCTGGCCGTCGACATTGGCCATGCGAAGCCGGCCATCGTAGTGCTCGAGCTGCTCGTTGGCGTCGACCAGGCCCAGGAACAGCGACTCGAAGTTGGCGAAGCTGGCGATCTCGTCGGCGTAGTCGTTGACGATGGTGCCGTACCATTCGAGCGTGCGCGTGGCCATGTCCATGGCGTCGGGCAGCATGGCCAGGATCTCGTCGCGCTTGGCGCTGTCCAGCGGTGCGTTGACCCCGCCGGAGACGATCCAGCTCGGGTGGATGCGCTTGCCCCCGAGCAGCTCGATCACGTGCTGGCCGAACTTGCGCAGCATCACGCCGTCGCGGGCCAGCTCCGGGTGCTTCTGGATCAGCCCGAACACGTTGCGCGTGGCCGGGTCCGCGTCCATGCCGAGCATCAGGTCGGGGCTGGACAGGTGGAAAAAGCTCAGGGCGTGGCTCTGCACGAGCTGAGCGAGGTTCATGAGCTTGCGCAGCTTGACCGCCACGGGCGGCACCTCCACCGCCAGCAGGTCATCGCACGCCTTGGCCGAGGCGACCAGGTGGCTGACGGGGCAGATGCCGCAGATGCGGGCCATCAGCGAAGGCATCTCGGTCAAAGGCCGGCCCTCGATGAAGCGCTCGAAGCCGCGAAACTGCGTCACGTGCATCTTCGCGTCGGCGACCTGGTCGGCGTCGTCGAGGTGGATCGTGATCTTCGCATGCCCTTCGATGCGCGTCACGGGGTCGATGGTGATGGTTTTAGCCACGGTGGGCCTCCTCTGTTTCCAACCCCTCCCCTTTCGGGGGAGGCGTTCCTTCCGGCCCCTCCCCCTCCGGGGGAGGTTGGGTGGGGGTGCGCTCGATCGGCATGACGTCTCCGAACAAGCCGAACCCGCCAGGTAGCAGGGCGCACCCTCCCCCAGCCCCTCCCGGGGGGAGGGGGGCTGCGTGCGCGATGTTCGTCCAGCGTTGCATGGTCAACGTCCAAATCGCGTGAGCTTGTGCGTCTGCGGCTCGCGGCCTTCAAGCACCGCGGTGAGCAGCTCGAGGATCGCCTCGGCCGGCGGCGGACAGCCGGGCAGGAACAGGTCCACCTTCACGTACGCGTGCATCGGCGCCGCCTGCTTGAGCAGCTTCGGCACCTCCTGCGTCGGCGTCTGCGGATGGAGGTTGCCCTCGTGCTCGTATGCCTGGGCGAACAGCGCCTCGACCGGCACCACGTTGCGCATGGCCGGGACGTTGCCCGTCACCGCGCAGTCGCCCAGCGCCACCAGCAGCTTCGTGCGCTGGCGGATCTTGCGGATCTTCGCCAGATCCTCCTCGCTCGAGACCGCGCCCTCGACCAGCGCCAGGTCGACGCCCTCGGGGAACTCCTTCACGTCCATGAGCGGACTGGTGACGATCTCAACCTTGCCGGCAATCTCGATGATCCGCTCGTCCATGTCCAGCAGCGACATGTGGCAGCCCGAGCATCCGTCCAGCCAGGCGGTGGCGACACGTGGTTTACCGGCCATCTCGAGCCTCCCGCATCAGCGATAAGTAGGGAAGAAACTGACGCTGCTTGGTCATCTCCGCAACGCTGCGGCCCTTCTCGGACAGCGCCCCGGTCGGGCACACGTGCACGCACTTGCCACAGCTCGTGCACGTCTCGGAATCGCCCCAGGCCTGCATCAGATCGTTGATGATCATCGAGTCGATGCCCCGGCCGGCGACGTCCTTCGTGTGCGCCCCCTCGATCTCGTCGCACACCCGCACGCAGCGCGTGCACAGGATGCAGCGGTTGTGATCCAGGCGGAAGCGATCGTGCGACGAATCGACGCGCGTCTCGGGCCAGCGGTACTTCAGCTCCACGTGGTCGATGCCGTGGTTCTGCGCCAGGTCCTGAAGCTCGCAGTGCCCGTTGGACACGCACACCGAGCAGACGTGGTTGCGCTCGGCCAGGAACATCTCGATGATGAGCTGGCGGTAGCGGTCGAGCCTGGGCGAGCGCGTGCGCACCTTCATCCCTTCGGTGACGCGCGTCCAGCACGCCGGGAGGAGCTTGTTCGAGCCCTCGACCTCGACCAGGCACATGCGGCAGGCGCCGGGGATGGACAGGCCTTCGACGTGGCAGAGCGTGGGAATGTCGATGCCGGCCTCGCGTGCGGCCTCGAGGACGGTCTCGCCCACGCGGGCGCTGACGTCATGGCCGTCAATCTGCAACGTGGGCACCTGGGCGGCGCGGTGTGGGCTCATGATGAAACCTCCTTGATCGCCGAAGTAGCGCCGGCGACATCCACCAGCAGGTTGTCGTATTCCTCGGGGAAGAAGCGCAGCGTGCTGAGCACCGGGTTGGGGGCCGTCTGCCCCAGGCCGCACAGGCTCGTGGCCCGGACCATCTCACACAGCTCCACGAGCTGGTCGAGGTCCGCCCGGCTGGCGTCGCCCGCGAGGATGCGCTTGAGCAGCTCGTGCATCTGCCACGTGCCCACCCGGCAGGGGACGCACTTGCCGCACGACTCGCTCATGCAGAAGTCCATGAAGTAGCGGGCGACGTCGACCATGTTCGACGTCTCGTCCATGACGATCATCCCGCCCGAGCCCATGATCGAGCCGGCCGCGGCCAGCGACTCGTAGTCGACCGCCATGTCCAGGTGATCCGCCGGGATGCACCCGCCGCTGGGCCCGCCGGTCTGCACCGCCTTGAACGCCTTGCCCTCGGGGATGCCCCCGGCCATGTCCTCGATGATCTCGCGCAGCTTGATGCCCATCGGCACCTCGATCAGCCCCGTGTTGTTGATGCGCCCGGCGAGCGCGAACACCTTCGTGCCCTTGCTCTTCTCGGTGCCCACCTGCGCGAGCCAGTCCCCGCCGTGGCGGACGATCGGGGCGATGTTCGCCAGCGTCTCGACGTTGTTGATGAGCGTCGGCTGGCCCCACAGACCCGACGAGGCGGGGTACGGCGGCCGGGGACGCGGCTGGCCGCGCTTGCCCTCGATCGACGCGATCAGCGCCGTCTCCTCGCCGCAGACGAACGCCCCGGCTCCCAGACGCAGCTCCACGTTGAACGTGAACGGCGTGTCGCAGATCTCCGGCCCGAGGAAGCCCAGCTTCCGCGCCTGCCGGATCGCCAGCTTCAGCCGCTCGATCGCCAGCGGGTACTCCGCCCGCACGTAGACGTAGCCGTGCTGGGCGCCCACCGCGTAGGCGGCAAGCGCCATGCCCTCGAGCACGCGGTGCGGGTCGCTCTCGAGCACGCAGCGGTCCATGAAGGCCCCGGGGTCGCCCTCGTCGGCGTTGCAGATGACGAACTTGCGCCCTTCGCTGGACTCGGCCTTGGCGACGGTGCTCCACTTGAGCCCCGTGGGAAACCCCGCGCCGCCCCGGCCGCGAAGCCCGCTCTTGGTGACCTCGGCGATCACCTGCTCCGGCGCCATCTCCGTCAGCGCCTTGACCAGCGCCCCGTACCCGCCGGCGGCGACGTAGTCCTCGATCCGCTCCGGATCGATCTCGCCGCAGTTCTCCAGCACGACCTTCTTCTGCTTGGTGAAAAAGGGCAGGTCGGCCGGCAGCCTCTGGACGGACTCGGGGGCGGCGCCGTCCACGGCGTCGACCAGGGCGTCGGCGTCCTTGTCGGTGACGTGCTGATACATCCGATCCTCATCGATGCGCACCAGCGGCCCGGCGGCGCAAAGCCCCATGCACCCGACCCCCTTGACGCCACACGTCTTGTCCAGCCCGCGCTGCTTGACCGTCTCGCCCAGGCCCTTGAGCAGCGCCTCGCCGCCGGCGCTGCGACAGCCCGCGGCGTTGCACACGCGAATGATGTGCGCGGGCTGCTCGGCCTGGCGCTCCTTGTCCACCAACTCTTGCAGGGTTTCGCTGTTCATGACTTCACCATCTCATCCAGTCGCTGGTTCAGGGCCTCGGGCGTAAGGTTGCCTTCGACCTGGCCATCGAACACCACCGCGGGCGCGAGCCCGCACGAGCCCAGGCAACGCGCCGTCAGCAGCGACAGCTCGCCGTCGTCGCTCGTGCGCCCCGGGGCGACGTGGAAGCGTTCGCTGACCTGGTCCACGAGCTGCTGCGCGCCCTTGATGTAGCAGGCGGTGCCCAGGCACACCACGCAGGCGTGCTTGCCCGGCGGGCGCATGGTGAAGTAGTGGTAGAACGTCGCCACGCCGTACACCTTGCTCAGCGGCACGTTCAGCGACCGCGCCACGTAGCGCATCGCCGGCTCGTCGATGTAGCCGAACCACTCCTGCACGCTGTGCAGCGCCTCGATCAGGGCGTGATCGGCGTAGCCGTTGCGCCGCATCGTGGTGTCGACGACCTTCCAGCGTTTGTCGTCGGTGGGCGGCTCGGGTTTCGTCAGGCTGGCGATCATGCGTCACCTCCAATGTCGTCAGGGGTGCCGTTGCCCGTGCGCAGCACCTGTCCGATCGCCACCGCCAGCACGCCCACCGCCGCGCCGCCGCCGATGAGCGTGAGCATCTCGATGAGCGACATGCCCGTCTGAGCGTGTCCCTCCCAGCAGTGCGCCAGCGTGAGGATGAGTTCCATGATGCCGCTCCTTTCAGCAGATGCGAGGCAACTGTTCGCCGTAGGGTTTCTGCACGATGCGTCGGCCGCCGATGCCCGTGTGCAACTCGCACCGGCCGTCGCGGATGTCCTCGACGCGCCCGACGATCGCCGCGCCGCGTCCGCGCGCGTGGGCGTGCATCACCGCGAGCACGTCGTCGGCGGCGTCGCCGCGCACCGTCGCCACGAGCTTGCCTTCGTTGGCGATCTCCAGCGGATCGAGCCCGAGCATCTCGGCCGCGTGCTCGACGCCGGCGTCGATGGGCAAAGCCCTCTCCTCCAGCACCACGCGCCACCCGCTGGCCTGGGCCAGGTCGACGGCCAGGGTGCTCAGCCCGCCGCGCGTCGGGTCGCGCATGAAGCTGATGGCCTCGCCGAAGCGATCCAGCAGATCCTCCACCAGCCCGTTGAGCGGCGCCGCGTCGGTTTGCAGAGAGGACTCGAGCTCGGGCATCTCGCGGGCGAGCATCACCGCCAGGCCATGCTCGCCCAGCGGCCCGGAGACGATGACGCGGTCGCCCGGCTCGACGCGACCCGGCGACAGCCGCGCCCGCCGGTGCACCCGGCCGACGCCGGCGGTGGTGATGTAGAACCCGTCGGCGTCGTCGCGAGCGACGACCTTCGTATCACCGGTGAGCACGCGCGTGCCGGCCTCGTCCAGCGCCGTGCGGATCGAGGCCAGCACCGTCTCGACATCCTCGCGCGGCGTGCCCTCGGGCATGATCAGGCTCAGCGCCAGGCCGATGGGCATCGCCCCGCACACCGCCAGGTCGTTGACCGTGCCGCACACCGCCAGCCGCCCCACGTCCCCGCCGGGGAATCGCCACGGCTGGACGACGTAACTGTCGATGGTCAGCGCCAGGTCGCGCCCGATCGCCGCGCTGTCGAGCAGCGGCGCATCGGGCGAACTGCCCAGCCCGGGCAGGATCACCTGGCGAAGCAGCTCGTCACTGACTTGCCCCCCGCCGCCGTGCGCCAGCGTCAGGTGCTTGAACCCCTCGCCCCCGTGGGCGAGGCGCCCGCCACCGCGCGCGACGGCCTGCTCGTTACGCTTGATCATGACGCAAGCTCCTGTGCCTGACGCTGACGGAGATAGCCACAAATGAACACAGATAGGAAGAGGATGGGAAGGTGTGTCGGCCGGGCAATGCCGCAACGCCGAATCCTCTTCCTGGTTTCCTGCCTTCCTTATTTGCCCTATTTGTGTTCATTTGTGTTCATTCGTGGCGAGTGTTTCGTCTCGGCGCGCGGCCGGCGTGCGGTGATACTTGAACCAGGCCGCGCACGTCCCCTCCGAGCTGACCATGCACGGGCCGATCGGCCGCATCGGCGTGCACGGGTTGTCAAACAGCGGGCACTCGTCCGGGCGGGCGCGGCCGGTGATCACCTCGCCGCAGCGACAACCGCCCGGCTCCGGGGCGTCCACCACCTGCACGCCGAATCGCTTCAGCGCGTCAAAGCTCGCGTAACGCCCGCGCAACACCATCGCGCTGCCTTCCATCCACCCCAGCCCGCGCCACCGCGCCGGGCCCGGCTTGAAGACGCGATCCAGCAGCCGCTGGGCCGCACCGTTGCCCGTGTCGCTGACCGCCTCGGCGTACTGGTTGATCAGTTCCGCCCGGCCCTCGGCCGCGAGCTGCGTCAACTGCGCCAGGCCCAGCGCCATCTGCTCGGGCTCGAACCCGGCGATCACGCACGGCATCGCGTAGCGCTCGACCAGCGGGCGATACGCCTCGGCGCCGATGATCACCGACACGTGCCCCGGGCAGAGGAACCCGTCCAGCGCCACCATGCCACCGGCCAGCAGCGCCTCCATCGCCGGCACCACGCGCTTGTGGCTGGCCAGCACGGTGAAGTTGGCCAGCTCCAGCCGCTCGGCCATGTCGATCGCCGCGGCCGTGGCGGGCGCGGTCGTCTCGAAACCCACCGCCGCGAGCACCACCTGGCGGCTGGGCTCGCGGGCCGCGCGCTTCACGGCGTCCAGCGCGCTGTAGATCACGCGCACGTCCGCGCCGCGCCCGCGCGCCGCCTCCAGGCTCCCCGTGCGCCCGGGCACGCGCAGCATGTCGCCATAGGTGCACAGCGTCACGCCGGCGACGTCCGCCAGCTCGATCAGCGCATCGATCTCGCCCTGGGCCGTGACGCACACCGGGCAGCCCGGGCCGCTGCGCAGCGCCACGTTGGCGGGCATGACGCTGGGCAGGCCGCTGCGGAACGAGCTCATCGTGTGCGTGCCGCAGACCTCCATGAACGTCGCGTCGCGCCCCAGCCGCCCCGCGGCGCGCTTCAGCCAGGCCAGCGCATGCGTGATGTCAGGCAGTGGCTGGTTCACGATGCCTCCTCCCCCGCGCCGAGCTGCGCGATCTCCTCTCGCCGTCGCTGCGCCTCGTCCACGTCCAATCGCTCGATGGCGAAGCCAGCGTGCAGCAGCACCCAGTCGCCCGGCTTCGCCTCGGGCACGAGCACGGTGCTGATGCGCAGGCGATTGCCGCCCAGGTCCACCAGCGCCTCGCCCGTTTCGCACTCAACCAGCTTTGCCGGCACCGCCAGGCACATGCTCACGCTCCTTCGAAAAACCACAGAGGCACGGAGGACACCGAGAAGAAGAAATAGCCACGAATGAACACAAATGAACACGGATAGGAAGGGGATGGGAAAGTGTGTCGGCCGGGCAACGCCGCAATGCCGACTCCCTTTCCTGGTTTCCTGGCTTGCTCATTTGTCCTATTCGTGTTCATTTGTGTTCATTCGTGGCTAGTCTTCTGTCCCCCCGCGCGCCAGCGCCACTGCCGCCTGGCCCAGCGCCAGGCCGCCGTCGTTGGGCGGCACCTGCTCGTGTCGATACACCTTGAGCCCGCGCTGGCCCAGGCGATCCTCGAGCCGGTGCGTCAGCAGCGCGTTGCAGAACACGCCGCCGCTGAGCACCACCTCGCCCAGGCCCGTGCGCTGCGCCGCTTCAACCACGGCGGCCTCGAACGCCGCCGCAAGCTGCTCGTGGAACCATCGTGCCAGCACCGGCGCCTCGCGCCCGCGGGCATGCTCGGCCAGGACCGTGCGCGTCATGGGTGACAGGTCGATCCGGCGCAGGCCCGCCACCTCCGCGTCGTCGTGCAGCGCGAACGCCGCGGCCGGCAGATCAGAAGCGTCGTCGGTGTCGGCGGCCGCGGCTTCGAGGCGGAGTCCGGCACGAGCCTCGAAGTCGTTGCACAGGCACAACCCGAGCATCGCGGCCACGGCGTCGAAATACCGCCCGGCCGCACTGCTCGGCACGACGCCGACACCGCGACGCATCATGACACCCAGCGTCCGGCGCTCGCGCTCGTCGCCAAAGAGGCGCGCCATGGCCGGGTGACTTTGCCAATCCTCGCCCCACACCTGCTCGCCCAGCGCCGCGGCGCAGCGGCGCGTGTCGCGCGCCGACGCGTCGCCGCCGGGCAGAGCCAGCGGCCGCAGCCGCGCCAGCCGCACGAAGTCACGCCGGCTGGCCCGCAGCAGCTCCCCGCCCCACACCCCGCCATCCTGGCCGTAGCCCACGCCGTCGCACACCACCGCCAGCACCGGCTCGTGCAGGTCGTGCTCGGCCATCACCGCCGCGGCGTGGGCGTGATGGTGCTGCACCCCGATCAGCGCCAGCCCACGCTGCGCCGCCACGCGCCGCGCGTGCATCGTGCTGACGTACTGCGGGTGCAGGTCGTGCGCGATCCAGCGCGGCTCAACGTCGAACAGCGCCGCCATGTCCTCGAGCACCGCCGCGAAGCGGTCAAAGACGCGGGCGTCGGTCAGCTCGCCCATGTGCTGGCTGAGGATCGCCTCGCCGTCGCGCACCATCGCCACGGTGTTCTTCAGCTCGCCGCCGACGCACCAGCCCGGCCCCGCCACCGCCCCCGCGGCAGCACTGCCGCCCAGCGCGATCGGCACCGGCACGTAGCCCCGCGCCCGCCGCACCGGGATGGCCGCGCCGTCCGTGTCGATGAACACCGAGTCGTCCAGCCCGCGGGCGATCGGCCGATCGTGCCACAGCAGCGCGTCGCCGTCGCCCATCGCCGCGCCGAGCTGCGCCAGCGCCTCGTCGTTGTCGAAGATCAACGGCTCGTCGGTGACATTGCCGCTGGTCATCACCAGCGGCTGCGGGCACGCCGGCTCCCGCATCAGCAGATGGTGCATCGCCGTCGATGGCAGCATCACGCCGTAGCGGTGCCCGTCGGCCGCGACCGATTCCGCCACCGCCGCCTCGCTCCGCCTCGGCGCCAGGACGATCGGCCGCGTGGCCGACGCCAGCAGAACCGCACCGCCGGGCGACATGCGCACCAGGTCCATCGCCGCCTCGGCGTCACGGCACATCAATGCGAAGGGCTTGCGGTCCCGCCGCTTGATCGCGCGCACGCGCCGCACGGCCACGTCGTCATCGGCGCGACACGCCAGGTGATACCCGCCCATGCCCTTGATCGCCACGATCCCGCCCCCGGCCAGGCGGCGCGCCGCCTCGGCGTACGGGTCGCCCGCGATCGCCCGGCCTCGGGCATCGACCAGCGACACGTCCGGGCCGCAATCGTGACAGGCGATCGGCTGCGCGTGAAAGCGGCGATCGCCCGGCTCGACGTACTCGCCCCGGCAAGGCTCGCACATGGCGAAGCGCGCCATGACCGTGTTCGGCCGGTCGTACGGCACGTCGTGGACGATGCTGTAGCGCGGCCCGCAGTCCGTGCAGTTGATCAGCCCGTAGCGATGCCGCCGGTCGCCCGGGTCGCACGCCTCGGCCATGCACGCCGGGCAGGTGGCGGTGTCGACGGTGACGGCCGCGCCGCGCCGGCCGTGGGCGTCGCTGTGGCGGATCTCGAAGCCGCGCTCGCCCGGCAGTGGCGGCAGATCGCTCGTGCGCAGGTCGGTGAAGCGGGCCAGCGGCGGGGCCTGGCGGATCAGCGCCACGCCGAAGCGATCGAGCTGGTCGCTTGTGCCCTGGGCCTCGACGGTGGCGCCGCGCGTGTCGTTGAGCACGAAGCCGGTGACCCCATGGGCCAGCGCGACGCGGTAGACGAAGGGTCGCAGGCCCACGCCCTGGACCTGGCCGGCGAGCTGCCAGCGTCGCCGCAGGGCCACGGCGGCGTCCGCTTGGGGACGTGTTTTGGCCGTGGATGGGGAGCCGAGCATGACAGCCGCCTGTATAGTTGAATTAAGGACCACTTAATCTTATGATATCTGCGCAGGCCGTCAAGAGGGCCCTTTCAAAGGAGAGCGACGATGCGAAGCCCCAACGCCCAACGCCCCGACCCCGCCCACCGTCCGTCGGCCGCTCATCCCGGCTCGGCCGCCCACGAGATCGCCGAAAAGGCCATCGCGCTCATCCAGAGCCAGTTCCATGGCCTGCTGGTGACGCTCGACGAGCATGGCTTCCCTCACAGCCGGGTCATGGGCGCCGCCACGGGCGACACCGGGCTTCGCCAGCTCGTGTGCCTCTCGGCCAGCCCGACGCGCAAGCTCGAGCACATCCGATGTAACCCCCGCGTCTGCTGGATGTTTTACGACAGCGAGACCCACGACACCCTGCTGGTCAAGGGCCTGGCCCACGTCGTGAGCTGGGCCGACCGCACCGCGGCCGTCTGGGACCAGCTCGCCAAGTGCACGGCCGAGCACTCCCTGGCCGAGTTGGGCCACCAGGACGGCGAGGGCTTCCGGGCCGTCGTCACCGACGTGGTCGAGCTGGAGTACGTCGACCATCGCGACGCGAAGCGGCACCCGCAGGTGCTGCGCTTCACCGCCCCGGAGCGCTGGGCTGAGCACGTGCCCTGCCCGTGCGCCGAAAAGTGACCTAACCGTAGTATTGACAGTCTCTTGAGGCCAAACGCGACCGCTCGCGGAAAGGATCCGACCCCGCCATGGCCCGCCAGCGCTACCTCGTCCTGCTCGGCGCCGTGATCGTGCAGCTTCTGCTGGGGACGATCTACGGCTACTCGATCTTCTGGCAGCCGTTGCAGGCCGAGGTCTTCCCCGCGGTGGTGATCGAGGGCACGGCGGCCCACGCCGAGGCCGTCGCCGCCGACGCGACGGTCGTCGTCGCCGCCGATCAAGCCGAGTTCGCCCGTCTCCAGGCGCAGCGGCGCGGGTACCTGACCTACGCCTTCTCCATCGCGCTGCTCTCGTTCGCCGGGGTGATGGTCCTGGCCGGACGGGTGCAGGACATCAAGGGGCCGCGCTTCACGGCCATCATCGGCGGGGTGCTCATGGCCGGGGGCTTCGCCGTCGCCGGGCTGATGAACCACACGCTGACGTTCTACCTCGCCCATGCCGCGTTCACGGGCGTGGTGACGATGGTGGCGTTGATGCTCTTCCACGCCCTGACGCGTCACGGGGACAGCGAGGCCAACCCGCTGCTCAAGCACGCGCCGCTGGCGATCGTCGCCGCCTGCGTCACCGCCGGCGTCGTCCTGGGCACGCAATACCTCGGGCGGCTGGGCCCGTTCGACGAGCTGTTCCTGCTCTGGGGGACGATCGGCTTCCTCGCAGGGGCAGGCGTGGGCTTTGCCTACGTCTGCCCCATTGCCGCCCTGGTCAAGTGGTTCCCCAACCAGAAAGGACTCGTCGCCGGCGTGGCCGTGGCGGGCTTCGGCTTCGGGGCGTACGTCTTCAGCCATCCCACCCTGCCATTCTCCGCCGCCTCGTTCCTGGACAACCACGGCGTGGTCGCCCTGTTCCTGGCCCACGGCGGCGTGCTGCTGGTGGGCGTCGTCGGCGGGGCGATGCTGCTGTCGAACCCGCCCGCCGCCGCCACCGGCGCGACGCCGGCCGGCGGCGACTCGGCGTGGCAGGACACGCTGCGCCGGCCGGCGTTCTGGACGCTGTGGATCATGTTCTTCAGCGGCTCCGTCGCCGGGCTGATGGTCATCGGCATCCTCGCGCCGTTCGCCGGCGAGCAGCTCGTCGCCGCCGCCCAGGCCGCGCGCGAACTTGACGGTGATGAGATCGCCCGCCTGCTGGCCCGCGGTGCGGCGGCCGTGGGCTGGTTGGCGATCTTCAACGCCGTCGGCCGCATCTTCTGGGGCCTCGTCTCCGACCGCATCGGCCGCACGCCCTCGTTCGTGGTGCTGTTCCTGCTCCAGGCGGTGACCATGATCAGCCTGGGGCTGATGCAGACCGAGCTGACGCTCGGCGTCGCCGCGGCGCTGGTGGGTTTCAACTACGGCGGGCTGTTCCCCCTCTTCCCCGCCGCCACCGCCGATCTGTTCGGCTCACGAAACATGGGCGCCAACTACGGCTGGCTGTTCACCAGCTACGGCATCGCCGGCGTGGTGGGCACGGCCCTGGGGCACGTCGCCCACGTGCACACCGGCAGCTACATGCCCGCCTTCGTCGTGGCCGCGGGCCTGTGCGTGATCGCCGCCGCCCTGGCGGTGGCTCTGCACGTGAACCGGCGCTGAGCCAACGCTGGCACGGCAGAAGCCTCGCACCGCCGAAGTCCATGATGTCATCGGGATCGTCAGCGTCGAGACCGACCACCGATGGGTGCGGGAGCTGCTTGGCGACTTGTTGAACCGTCATCAGCGGCAGGCCGCATGAAGGCAAGTGGCCAGCGCGGTGCTCTGAGCGATCTGTCACGAATCCTTGGCAGCAAGTACTCACAGCTCGTAGAACGGGCTCATCCCGCGCCCCAGCACGAACGTGACGAACAGGATCAGCCACACAACCGCCAGGTAGTGCCAGTAGATGCACAGATTGCGCAACACCGGCGCCTGTGACACCCCGACGGCCATGCCTCGGTGTCGCCACAGGACCGTGGTCATGTACACCAGCCCCCCCACCACATGCGCTGCATGCACGCCGACCAGCATGAACATCATGCGGTACAGCCGCGCCGCCGCATCGGCGTCAAAGCGGTGCGCCGCCACCAGTTCGACCAGTCCCGGCACTTGAAGTAGAGCGAACAGGTACCCGAGCACAATGCTGACAACCAGCGCCCGTTTGGCATGGCGGGTG
>SLDI01000582.1:0-3997 GCA_007125385.1 Phycisphaeraceae bacterium
CACATCGTGGCGAACCTGAACAAGGCGCTGGACGAGGTGCGTGCGGCCGAGGCCCGGCGGCTCAAGGCCGAGGGGTACGAGGCGCATCTGCACAAGACGCGTTGGTGCCTGCTCAAGCGCAAGGCGAACCTGACGGTCACGCAGCGAGCCCGGCTGCGTGATCTGTTGCAGTACGACTTGAAGACGGTGCGGGCGTATCTGAAGGTGCAGGCGTTGCACTGGCTGTGGGAGTACCGCTCGCCGACGTGGGCGGGCAAGTTCCTGGACGCGTGGTGCCGTGACGTGATGCGCAGCCGGATCGAGCCGTTGAAGAAGGTGGCGCGGAGCCTGCGTCGTCATCGGCCGCTGATCTTGAACTGGTTCGAGGCGAAGAAGCGTTACAACGCGGGGATCGTGGAGGGCTTGAACGCGAATGTGAAACTGGGGTTCAGAAAGGCGTACGGCTTCCGGACGTATGAGGCGGCGGAAGTGGCGTTATATCACCGACTTGGCGACCTGCCGGAGCCGGAGATCGCCCACAGATTCTGCTGAGGAGGCCAAAAATATTAGCATGCGGCCGGGGCGGCGCAACCCCCGTTGAGGCCATTCGGTGGCGGTGGTGGATTTTCAGGGACCCCCCGATGGCCCCGGTAGATCCCTCGCACATGCTCCCCACAAAGCCCGCGTCCGGGGCGCGACCGCCACAGAGCCCTCGCTGCCCGACGCCGGTGCCGGCGTCCATTATGAGCCCGACGGCGAGTTCACCATGGACGCCATGCACGAGATCACCTAAACCATATGTCCTACTTCGTGCCTGCCCCCGCCGGTGACCGCGCCGCGAGGGTCATCCGGTTGGTCCGGGGCGGGCGAACCAGCACCAGGCGCGGCACTGGCGGGCGACATCCTGCGGGGCGTGCTCGACCCGCTCTTGACGCTCGAGGAAGAGCTGCGGGTGTCAGGTTTCGGCATGGGGTTGCTGGGGCTGCCCCGCCGCCCGCATGACGGCGAGGCGGGCTTCCTCCAGTTCCTGCTCGCATTCACGCACCCGACTCTGGGCTTGGGCGTAGTTCTTCGCCGCGGCGGTGAACCGGTCCAGGGCCGCGGCGAGCGGGTCGTCCGCCGTGGCGGCCGGTGCCGGCGTCTGCTCTGCCACGGCCTCGGGGGTCTCCGTCGCCGCCGGCGCCGACGTTTTACGGCGTCGCAACTCGTCCGCCGGCATAACCACCACCTCCTTGATGGCGTGATGGCGGAGGATCGAACCGGCGGAGCGGTTGGCGCCCGTCAGCGTGTCGAAGTGGCTGGCCCGTCGCCAGTCCGGATCCCACTGGTGGCGGCGACGGTCCCAGACCTCGCCGTTGGCGGGGCGGTAGAGGACGTAGGGCGGATCGCCCGGGATCTGAGATCGCACGCCCTTGCCGTTGCCGTGCGTCGTCGTGGCCATGTTGGTGTTCCTGGCGGGGGTGAGACGCGACAGGATACGGCGTCGCGTAAGCCCACGCCAGTGGTCGTCGCCGGCGGGCTTGAAAGCGGTGCCTCACCGCCTGCATGGCGGCGGCCCGGTACGCGCGGCTGGGCGGAATCGTGGCCCACCGGTGCTTGCTCACCCGATAATCCGGATGGCCCACGGAGACGCCGATCGTGACCGACAACCGGATGGAGCTGCTGGCCCTGCTCAACCCCGACCCGAGGTACGCGGCCGAGATCGACATGCTGGCGGGGGATCTGGGCGTGAGCCGCAGCAACGTCAAGCGACTCGTCGCCCAGCTTCAGGATGCGGGATTTCAGATCGCGAGCAACGAGGGGCGTGTCTGGATTGAGCCGACGGGCTGGGACCATGCCCAAGAGGCGGCCGAACGTTACCTGGCCCAGCAGCCGGATTGAGCGGGGATCGTGATGCTCATGGCATTGGTGGTGTTGTGAGCCCTGTCCGGCGGTGTTAGGGTGCCGGTGCACGAGGGTCGCAGGCGTGTCGCGGGCGACCAAAGGCTGTGAGCACCCTCTGCCGCCAGTCGCAGGAGTCCATCATGTTTGTACTGACCGATGCCGCCCGGGAGCACTTGAGCAAGCTACTGGATCAGGCGGAGGCGCCCCAGGGCGCTGCCGCCCGCGTCGTCCACGAGGAGGAGGGGTTGACCCTCTCGATCGATCAGCCGCGGGACGACGACGAGCGGTTCGAGTACGACGGCCGCACGGTCCTGCTGCTCGACCCGCAGGTCGCCGAGGCCCTCGATGGACAGACGCTGGACGTGGAGCAAGGCGAGGACGGGCCCGTGATGACCGTGCAGGACAACGGGTGAGGCGAGGCGCCACCGGCCGCGAAGCGCGTCAGCGCGCTTCGGGATGCCGTACGGCCCCCTGATCAACACCTGTTTCCAGCGATTTTTGACCGGCCCAAGCTCCGGCGTCGCGGGCAGGGGCCACGCCCGGTCGTCGACGTGCGCCACGCCTTGATCGATGCCCACGCACGGCGCGGCCGTCCGGTGAAGCACTTGGCTGCGCGGCCTGCGCCGCCGCCTGGACGATGAGGGACGACTATGAGCGAGCACCTGCCCTGGCATCAACGCGTTCGCCGGTGGGGCCAGACCAACCTCAGCGAGCGCGACCCGCTGGACTACGACGCTGATTTCTGGCGCGAGCACTGGCGGCGGACGCGCGTTCAGGGCGTGATCGTCAACGCCGGCGGCATCGTCGCCTACTACCCCAGCAGTTTCGAGCTGCAATACCGCGCCCATCACCTGGGCGAGCGCGACCTCTTTGGCGAGGTCGCGGCCGCGGCGCGCGACGAGACCCTGGCGGTGCTGGCGCGGATGGACTCGAACCGGGCCGACGAACGCGTTTACCGGCAGCACCCGGACTGGTTCGCCTGCGACGCCGCCGGCGAGCCCTACCAGGCCCAGGGCCGGTACATCACCTGCATCAACGGGCCGTGGTACCGGCAGTTCCTGCCCGGCGTGCTGCGCGAGATCCTCGAGCGCTACAAGCCCGAGGGTTTCACCGACAACAGTTGGAGCGGCCTGCCGCGCGATCGCATCTGCTACTGCACGCATTGCCGGACAAAGTTCCGCGAGGACGAGGGCGTTGAGTTGCCCGCGGTGGTGGATTGGGATGATCACAGCTATCGCCAATGGGTGCGATGGAGCTATCGCTGCCGGCTGGAGCTGTGGGACCTGAACAACGCCACGACGCAGGACGCCGGCGGCGAGCATTGCCTGTGGCTGGGGATGCTCAACGGCAACCCGATCGGCCAGAGCCGGGCGCTGCGCGACCTGGCGGCGATCGGCCGGCGCTCGCGGATCATCATGTGCGATCACCAGTCGCGCGACCGGGTCAACGGCTTTGAGCAGAACGGGCTCAACGGCAAGCTGTTGCACGGCGTGATGGGCCAGCCGGGGCAGGTGCCCGAGAGCATGGCCATGTACGTGCGTGGCGAGCGGCCGTTCCGCGTCGCCAGCAACCCGCCCGGCGAGGCGCGCACGTGGATGATCGAGGGCTTTGCCGGCGGCATCTCACCCTGGTGGCATCACATCACGGCCCGGCACGAGGATCGCCGCCAGTACCGCACCGCCGAGCCGCTGATGCGCTGGCACGAGGCGAACGAGGCTTACCTCTACGACCGCCAGCCCGTGGCGGGCGTGGGCGTGCTCTGGTCGCATGAGAACATCGACTTCTACGGCCGCGACGACGCCGAGCAGCGCGTGGGCCTGCCGTTTCGCGGTGCTGCGCAGGCGCTGACACGGGCCTGCATCCCCTACCTGCCTGTCCACGCCGATGCGGTGGACGAGCACACCGATGACCTGGCGACGCTCATCCTGCCCAACCTGGCCGTGATGACGGACGAGCAGGTCGCAGGCGTGCGACGGTTCGTCGAGCGCGGCGGCGGGCTGCTGGCGACGGGGCGCACGAGCCTGCTCGACGCGTGGGGCGACCGACGGGAGGACTTCGCGCTGGCCGACGTCCTGGGCGTGCATGTGGCCGACGAGTCGGGCGAGACGGTCGACCCACGGGATGGAAGCTGGGA
>SLDI01000282.1:0-3975 GCA_007125385.1 Phycisphaeraceae bacterium
ACATGCGGGCATGGTAGTGGGGGGCGGCCGTCGGGGGGTTGGGAGCACGGCTTGAGTGGCACGGCTAACGCCCGTCCTGAGCGCAGCGAAGGGCGGGAATTCTCAGTCGTGTGCCAGGTGGTGCGCACGTGTCGGAAATCCCCCCCTTCGCTGCGGTCGGCGTCGACGGTGGGGCCGCGGCAAGCATTCGGCTGCCACCTCTGGCCCCGCGGCGTTGCGTGCGTTACCTTGATGGGGCGTACCGCGCTTTTCCGCAACCCCCTGGGAGCATGAATCGATGGGCATGACATGTGCGCGTGTGCCGGTCTGGGCGGCGACGATCGATGACAGGCCCGGCGGCCTGGCCGAGAAGCTCGACGCCCTGTCTGCCGCCGGGGCAAACCTCGAGTTCATCATCTCGCGCCGCGACGCGGCCAACCCGGGCAAGGGGGTCGTCTTCGTCACGCCCATCGAAGGTGACGAGGTAGAGAAGGCCGCCAGGAGCGAGGGCTTCGCGCCCACGACGAGCCTGCATTCCGTGCGCGTCAGCGGCGGGGATCGCCCGGGGCTGGGGGCCCAGCTCACCTGGCTCATCGCCGACGCCGGCATCAACCTGCGCGGGCTCTCGGCCGCGGCGATCGGCGACCAGAGCGTGGTCTACCTCGCCTTCGACTCCGCCGCCGACGCGACCAAGGCGACGAAGCTGTTGGAGGGGGCGTAGACGGACTGACCCGCCCGGGTGCCGAGGCCACAACGTTGCGGGTGCCACTGACAAGGCCGTCCGCGGCCTTGTCGGTGCTTGACGCCGACCCACACTGACAAGCTCCGCGGACTCCGCTCGTCAGTGGCCCTCGGCCACCACATGCCTTGGTGCGCAGATCCCTCGCGGGCTCAGCTCGCCGCGCTGCGCGGCTGATCGGCCGGCGCCGGTCGGGGCGGCTCGGCGGTGGCGGGGCGCTGCTCGTCGCCGGGGTACTTGACGCGCCCGTGGTAGATCGCCCGCAGCGTCTTGGTGATCGCCTCCTCGACGCGGTGCAGCTCCTGCAAGGTGATCTGGCACTCGTTGAACTGCCCGTCCATCAGCCGCTTGTTCATCATCCGCTGAACGATCTGCTCCAGGCGGATGGGCGTCGGCTCGGCGAGCGAGCGGGCGGCGGCCTCGACGCTGTCGCACAAGAGCATGATCGCCGCCTCGCGGGTCTGCGGCTTGGGGCCGGGGTAGCGGAACTCGAACTCGCTGGGGGCCGGCTCGTCCTCGTCGGCCTTCTGCTTGCGCGCCGCGTGGTAGAAGTACTCGACGAGCGTGGTGCCGTGGTGGGACTCGATGAAGTGGATGACCGTCGCCGGCAGGCGATACTCCCGCGCCATCTCGATGCCGTCCTTGACGTGCCCGACGATGATCAGAAGGCTCATCGCCGGCGAGAGCTTGGCGTGGCGGCTGGGCCCGCCGGTCTGGTTCTCGATGAAGTACTCGGGCTTGTGCAGCTTGCCGATGTCGTGGTACATCGCCCCGACGCGGCAGAGCAGGGCGTTGGCGCCGATGGCCTCGGCGGCGGCCTCGGCCATGTCGGCCATGCGCAGCGAATGCTGGAACGTGCCCGGCGCCTCCTGGGCCAGGCGTTGCAGCAACGGGTGGCTGGCGTCGTTGAGCTCGCGCAGCGTCATGGCCGTGGTCACCTTGAACACCTTCTCGATGCCCGGCAGCAGACCCTGGACCAGCAGGCCGGTGAACAGCCCGACGGTGGCGGCGTGGAACATGTCGGTCAGCAGCCGCCAGGGCTCGTCGGCCAGGTGCAGCGGCCGGCCAAGCACGCCCGTCAGCAGCGTCGCCAGGGCCATCATCCCACCCGCGGCCAGGCCCACGAGGACGATGGTCGAGCGCGTGCGCACCGGCTCGAGCAGCGCCACGGCCGTGGCCACGCCCGCGAGCATGACCACCGCCACGCCCACGCTCAGGTCCAGGCTCACGACCACGAGCCCGGCATGCAGCGCCCCGACGACCAGCGCCAGCAGCCGGTCGTAGGCGATCGTCAGCACGATCGCCGCCAGCAGCGTCGGCGCGATGGCCGTGGCGTAGGGGAACTGAGGGTGGAGCATCGTGATCCACACCGCCAGGGCCTGGCACGCCAGCAGCAGCAGCGTGATGGCCAGCGCCCGCATCGGGTTGCGCACCACGCGCGGGCGGAAGGTGATGACATAGCTGAACAGCCCGGCCGAGAACAGCAGCATGAGGCCGAACATCGCCCCGGGCCTGGCCAGGCGCTCCAGCCGGCCCATCGCCTGCTCGTAGGCCACGCGCTCCGCCTCCAGCAGCTCGATGTCGGCTTCCTCCAGCCGCGTGCCCGCCGGCACCAGCACCTGGCCCTGCTCGATCTCGTCGATCACCGCCGGCTCCCGCTCGTAGCGGGCCCGCTGCCGCTGCTCGGTGAGCTGCTCGGCGACGGTGTCGAAGACGTAGGTCGGCTGAAGCCGCTCCATCACCAGCCGCGTCACCGCCGGCCGCAGCTCCGCGGGAAAGTGCACCGCCTTGCGCGCGATCGTCTCGCTCAGCGCCTCCGTGTCGTCCATGCGGTACATGTCACGCGGGTACAGGTCGCGCTCCGCCGGCTCGTCGCGCACCGGGTCCGGGTGCACGATCACCACCCCGCCCACGCCGATCTCGTCCTCACGCTCGAGCTCGTACTGCTCCGGCTCGAGCAGCGCCAGGTCGAACAGCGAGCGCCGAAACGCCCGCACCCGGGCGTCCCAGCTCCGCTCCATCTCGCCGGCGGCGAAGGCGTGCAGCACCTCGAGGGTTTCGGCCTCGATGGCGTACCGCTCGCGGTAGTCGCGCGGCAGCTCCTCGACGCTCTCGTAGCCCGCCAGCGCCAGCAGCTCCTCGTCCAGCACCTGGCGCAGCTCCTGGTAGAAGCGCTCGTTGGCCACGTAGACCCGCGGCTGGCGGTTCATCGCGTCCGTCCGACGCTGCTCCGTCCGCTCGCGATCGATCGCCTGGAAGTCCACCCGCGCCACGATCGGCTCATCGACCACCCGCCCCGGCTCGTAACGCAGCCGCACGTTCTCCGGCCAAGCGATCAGCGTCGCGACGATCGCCAAACCCAGCGCCCACAGACCGGCCATGACGAAGTCCGGCTGCGCCAGCGGCCCGACCCGCCGCCCCGGCCGGGGCAGGTAACGCCGCACCTCGCGGCGGCGGGCGGTTCGAGATGGACGCGGTGCGGGCATGAGGCTGAGCTTCTGTTTAAGGGCTCTGATTTACCGCGAAGGGGCGAAGCAGGCGAAGGACGCGAAGGAAAATCAGTTCGTTCAGGCGCTGTCCGAAAGCGTTGCCGTGCGGATGCCACTGGAGGATTTCTCACCAAGCATCGCGTCGTTGAGGGGCGAATCCCGGAATCGGGTGGCACACAGCATCCCGACAGGGTGCTGTGTGCGGACGTCAATGGCGCTGGGCACACAGCAGCCTTCGGCACGCTGTGTGCCACCCCGTTTCGGACCCAGCCCTTCGCCACTTCGCACCGCTTCGCTCCTTCGCGGTTCTTCTGGGTGTTCGAGGTCGGACAATGCCTCGTCGATTGCCAAAAAGGGTCGCCGACAACGGCCGCCCGGGTCACCATCGGCATTCTACGGCCCGGACTGCTCCGGGGCCTCCGGCCGCTTCTCGGCCGGGCCGTAGGCGTCCACGATCCGCTGGACCAGGTTGTGCCGGACGATGTCGGCCCCGGCGAGCGTGCACCGGGCGACGCCGGCGGTGTGACGCAGGCGGTGGATCGCGTCGACCAGTCCCGAGTCGCGCGGGTCGGGCAGGTCGATCTGCGAGGTATCCCCCGTGACGATCATCTTGCTGCCATGGCCCAGCCGCGTCAGGAACATCAGCATCTGGCTGCGGGTGGAGTTCTGGGCCTCGTCCAGGATGATCAGCGCGTCGTTGAGCGTCCGCCCGCGCATGAACGCCAGCGGCACGATCTCGATCAGGTCCGCGTCCATGTAGCGCTGGAT
>SLDI01000132.1:0-3969 GCA_007125385.1 Phycisphaeraceae bacterium
GGATCGCGATCACCCGTCGCTGGCGGGCGTTGAATGGGGGCGTCCGCTTCAGCAGCTTGCGGCCGAGCTGGCGCCGCGCCTGCGCGAGGCGGTGTTCGCGCCGACCGGTCCGCCCCTGGCGCCCGAAGCACCCGCCAACCCCGCCAGCCGCTACAGCCACCCGGGCGAGACCGCGGCCGAGCTCGCCCATCGCTGCATCGTCGACGGCCGATGGGTCAGCGTCGGGCGCGAGTTCCCCTTTCCCGACGGCCCTGACTACAACGTCTCACCCGACCCGTCGCTGAACACCGCCAACGTCCCCTTCGGCGAATGGACCTGGCAGCTCAACCGTCACAGCGAGTGGGCGGTGATATCGCGGCTCTACATGCACACCGGCGAGCGGGGCCTCGTCGAGGCGGTCGTCGGCTGGATCGAGCGCTGGCTGACGCAATGCCCGCCCCCGGGCTTCGACCACAACGCCCGGCAAGGCTCATGGCGCACGATCGAGATCGGCATCCGCCTGGCGCAGACCTGGCCACGCGTCCTCGCCGCCTGGCAACGCGAGCCGGTGGGCGACGAGCTCGTCTGGCTGGCGTGGCTCGGCAGTTGGGCTGAGCAGGCGACGTTCGTCTGGCACTACCGCAAGGCGGCGAACTGGCTCATGATGGAGATGGCGGGCCTGCTCAGCGCCGGCGTCTGCCTGCCCATGCACCGCGACGCATCACTCTGGCGCCGCGTCGCGCTCGACGTGCTGCTGGATGAGGCCGGCCGGCAGTTCCACGGCGATGGCCACCAGATCGAGCTGTCGACCGGCTACCACATGGTCTGCGTCAACCAGTACCTGACGGCCCGGGCGCTGCTGCGCGAGGCGGGTTATGACGCGCCGGCAGCGCTGGACGACGTGCTGCGGCGGGCCTATGAGCCAATGCGCGCCATGGCCCGGCCGGACGGGCTGATCTTCGGCTTCCAGGACACGACGCCGGTGCGCATCGACGACGCGCTGGCTCGGCTGCCCGAGGAGTTGCAAGGCCCACACGACGCATGGTTCATCGCCGGCCGGGGCCAGCCCCCGGCCGAGCGCCACCACCTTCTGCCCCACGCCGGCTACGTCGTCATGCGCAGCGGTTGGTCGCCGGGCGACGTCGCGCTGGCGTTCGACGGCGGGCCTTACGGTGCCGCCCACCAGCACGAGGACAAGCTGGGTATCCAGATCGTCGCCGGCGGCGCGGAGCTGATCGGCGAGGCCGGCCTGGTCGATTACGCCGACTCGCCGCAGCGACGCTACTCGCTCTCGACGCGGGCGCACTCCACCGCCCTGGTGGACGGGCTGGATCAGAATCGCCAGCTCAATTATCGGCGCGATGCCATCAAGCTCAACGAGCCGGCGGGCATCGAATGCGACCTTCAGGCCCAGATTCCCTGGGCCCGGGCGCGGTACGACCAGGGCTACGGGCCCGATGCGGCGGTGGCGGTGACGCACACGCGCACCGTCGCGCTGCTCGATGGCGCGCTGATCGTGGTGCACGATCATTTCCTCGCCGACGACGCGGCCGAGCACACCGCCGAGGTGCTCTTTCACGTGCTCGTTGAGCCCGTCGACAGCGACGGCCCCAGCCTGGTCAGCCGTGGGCCCGGGCCCAACGTGGGCGTCGCGGCGGCGCGGGTCGGCACCGGCGAACTGCAAGGCGAGACGGTGATCGGCGGCGACGCGCCGGACCTGCGCGGCTGGGCGCAGCGCCCGCTGCAAGACCTCGCCGGCACCTGGCACCTCGTGCCCCGGCCGTGCCTGACGCTCAGCGCTCGGTTCACCGGCGAGATGGAGGTGGTCACCGCCGTGCGCGTCTTCGCCGCCGGCGAGCGTGCAGCCGCGCCGCGCGTACGCGTGGATCAACGCGTCGCCCACGTCGACGACCGGACGTGGCCCCTGCCCGCGACGTCGGCGCTTGGCCCGGTCAAAGATGGCTGAAAACCGGTGTTGACCACGGTGCCACACAGCATCCCGAAGCCGGCGGACGCGCCTCGCGGCCAATGGTGTCGGCGGCCGGTGGCGGCGCGCCTCACCCGTTGTCCTGCACGGTCATCACGGGCCCGTCCTCGCCCTGCTCCACGTCCAGCGTCTGCCCGTCGAGCGCCTCAGCCACCTGCGGGGCGAGCAGCAGGACGGTGCGACCCTCATGCTCGAAGGTCTCGTCGCCCTCCTGCGGGTGATCGATCGAGAGGGTCAACCCCTCGTCCTCGATGACGACGCGAGCGGCGGCCCCTTCCGGCGCCTGCGCCTGATCGAGAAGCTCGCTCAAGTGTTCCCGGGCGGCGTCGGTCAGTATGAACATGGTGAACTCCAACGGGTGGACGGCGAAGGGGGTTGAGTCCTTGCGGCCGCCGGCACCACGCCCGCGACCCTGATGCGGTTGCACCCTAACCGCGCGGGGCGAGGATCACAACGCCGACGCCGGCATGGCCATCACCAGGCCCGCTCACGCCGGCCGCGGCCCGGTCCGTCCCCAGCAGGAACGTCCTGGGCGCCAGCTTGCCGCGGCGGTTGAGGAACTTGCCGATGGTCCGGCGGTGCCGTCCCCGCACACAGCACAGGTGGGTCTTCCTCGCGGCCATGCCCGGCGTGTGCAGCCGGAGGCGAAAATTGGAACCTTTGGCCGCCTCGTTGGCACCAGAATTGGCCCCTGTATTGGAACCAGGCGGCATATCGCCGATGCGAGCGGCGAGGAGAAGTACGCAAGTTGGTCTTTTGAAAGGATTTACGTAATTAGAACGAATGGAGCTGAGGGGATTCGAACCCCTGACCTCGTGCATGCCATGCACGCGCTCTCCCAACTGAGCTACAGCCCCGCGCGGATGGGGCGGCAGTATATGAAGCCGGGCCCGCCGGAGCAAGCCCCGGCGGCGCTGTGCGGCGGCTCGCGGGGCGGTGTTGAGCTGCAAATCCGGTACCATGGCCGGCTGGCTTCGAGGAGCAGTGGCGAGATGACGGTGCTGGCGTGCGACCTTGGGGGAACGCGGATCAAGCTCGGGGCGGTGCGCGACGGGTGCGTGGTGGCGCGGGCGATGCTGGAGGCGGAGTCGAGGCGCGGGCTCAGGCGCCGGCTGGAGGCGGTGGAGGCGAAGCTGCGCGAGCTGGCGGAGCAGGCGGGTGTGGGGCTCGGGCAGTGCACGGGCTTGGGCGTGTCGATGCCCGGGATCATCGACACCCGAGCCGGCCGCGTCGTGGCGGTCAACGCCAAGTACGAGGACGCGAAGGAGCTGGACCTGCGCCGCTGGGCGCGGGATCGGCTGGGGCTGGCCCTGGCGATCGACAACGACGCGCGCATGGCCCTGATCGGCGAGTGGCGACGCGGGGCCGGCCGCGGCTGCGCCAACGTGGCGATGATGACCCTGGGCACGGGCATCGGCGTCGCCGCCGTGGTCGAGGGCCGGGTGCTGCGCGGCGGGCATGGGCAGGCGGGGATCCTGGGCGGGCATCTGACGGTCAACTACGCCGGGCGGGTGTGCTCGTGCGGCAACGTCGGCTGCGCGGAGGCGGAGGCGTCGACGGCGGTGCTGGACGAGCTGGCGCGCGGACGCGCCGATTTCGCGAACAGCGCGCTGGCGGGTGAGACGGTGCTGGACTATCGCGCGGTGTTCGAGCATGCCCGGCAAGGCGACGCGTGCGCGGCCGCGCTGGCGGCGCACAGTGTGCGCGTCTGGTCGGCGACGGCGGTGAACCTCGTGCACGCGTTCGACCCCGAGCGGGTGGTGGTCGGCGGCGGGATCGCAGCGAGCGAGGGATTGCTGGCGGCAATGCAAGGTTACGTCGACGAGCACGCGTGGACCCCGGGCCACCGCGTGGAGCTCGTGCGCGGCGAGCTGGGCGACGACGCGGCGCTGCTGGCGTGCGAGTGGCTGGTGCAGGCCGGCGAGGGAGGCTAGGCTGTGTTCCAGGACCACTGAGCGAGGGGGCCAATGCCGGCTTGCTCGCTGGGTGCCACTGACAAGGCC
>SLDI01000175.1:0-14081 GCA_007125385.1 Phycisphaeraceae bacterium
AATGCTATACACCGCGCCGGACCATGGTTAGCATCATGGGGCAACAATCTCCCCCATCAGGAGGCATCACGATGAGCGATTTTGACCGTGAACAACCCTTGACGGATGAACAGATCCTTGAGCTGGATCCGGCCGAAGCCATCCAGATGCTCATCGAGCGTGAGGGCATTTCCGAAGCCGAGGCCCGTGAGCTATACCAGGCCATCGCCGACCGGGCCGACGAAGACGAGAAGGGATCGGGGTGACCCTGCTGCGAACGACGCTACCCGCGTCGATGCGGACGCCAGGCATTGCTGATGGGCATACGACGATCCTGATTGAACGCCGTCAGCGTGATCCGCACGCCGAGGGGCGTCTGTCGCCGAAAGAACTCGGCGTCATCGATGCGGCGCAGCACCCATTCGACGGTCGCAGGTTCGAACCCCGCTGCAATCAGGTCCTCCAGCCTGGCTTCCTGTTCGAGGTATCGCTCCACGATCGGATCGAGCACGTCGTAGGCGGGCAGTTCGATGTCCTCCGCTGCCTGAGCCGTGGGCGGCTTCGTGAGCACAGTTTCCGGAATCACCCGGCCCCGGGCGTTACGCCACTCGGCAAGCTTGTAGAGCAAGGTTTTCGGGCAGTCCCGCAAGGGCGCGAACCCGCCGATCAGATCACCATGCGCTGCCACGCCGATCGACAGTTCGCTCTTGTTGCCCGTGGCGAGGATGAGCAGGCCACGTTCATCGGCAAACGCGGAGAGGACGGCGGCACGCGACCACGCTTCAAGGTCACGGCTGGTCTCGGTGGTGGTGCGGGTGTTCAGCTCCGGCTGCAGGGCGTGGGTGAGGGCCTGTTCGACGGGCGGCAGTGGAATGACCGTGTGGGCGACGCCGAGCAGGCTCGCCACGGCTTCGGCATCCTGTCGCGCGTCACCCTGCGCGTTGTGGGTCGGCATACCGATCGTCAGCACGTTGTCCGCGCCCAGCGCATCGGTCGCCACGGCCGCAGCGATCGCCGAGTCGATACCGCCCGAGAGCCCGAGCACGACGCCGGGGAACCCGTTCTTGCGGGCAAAGTCCCGCGTGCCGAGCACCAGGGCCTGCCACACCCCAGCCAATTCGTCGCGGTGCGGTGCGATGGCCGGCTCGCACGGCGTCGACCGCTTCGGCAGTGGTCGGGTGTGTACGGAGACCACCGACTCCGTCACCGGACGGCGGTTCGCGATCGGCACATCAATGCAGAATCGCTCGGCGACGAATTCGGCACAGCGATGCAGCAACTCGCCATCTGCATCCACCGCGAGCGAGCCACCGTCGAAGACGACGTCGTCCTGGCCGCCGAAGAAGTTCAGGTAGACGACCGGGACACCGTTGCGCACCGCGACGGCCCGCACATTTTCAAGTCGATCCTCAGCCCGGCCGCGGTAGTAAGGTGAAGCGTTGGGCACAAGCAGAATCTGAGCCCCGGCGATGGACTGGGCCTCTGGCGGGCCCTCGTCGGCGCCGATGTCCTCGCAGATCGATACCCCGACGATGGCGTCGCCGATACGCCACACCGCACCGGGACGGTTGCCCGGGGCGATATATTTACCTTCGTCGAAGATGCCATAGGTCGGCAGCAGCCGCTTCTGATACGTGCCGCGCACCTCGCCATCGCACAGCAGCTTGGCCACGATCCCGACGCGCCGGACGCGGCTGTCCCACAACCGCTGCGGCGGCACGCGCTCAATCGTGCTCACGATGCTCGTCGTCCGGCCTGACCGTTTCGCCAACTGCGCCAGTGCGGCGTCGGCATCGTCAAGGAACGCGTCGTGAAGAACCAGATCCGCCAGGGGGTAGCCCGTCAGCGCCAGCTCGGGCACGACCAGCACGTCGGCCGCCTGCTGCTCCGCCCACTGCATCGCTTCGGCGATCTGCCGCAGGTTGCCCTGGATATCACCGACCATGTTGTGAACCTGCGCCCCGGCAACGCGCATGACCGTCATCGTCCACTTCCTTACCGAGCCGCTGGGCCTGCGATTTGGCTGATCCGGCTCACCCGAATCCTAGGCCGGCAAACGGTATCGGGTTCGAGCTTAAGATGAATGCCTATGGTTTGGTGAGGATCACTGGCAAACGAGAAGCGTTGGGGATTGCGTGGACACGCCGGAGGGCAAGCGAATGGTGCTCCTGAGCTTGGTACTGGCCCTGGCGCTGGTAGGTGTGCATCTGCTGGTCGAACGGATGCCCACTCTTCGGATGACCCCGCGAAAGCGCTGGTTGTCGTTCGCCGGCGGCACATCGGTAGCGTACGTATTCGTACATGTCCTTCCGGAACTCGGTGGACATCAGGCAGTGTTCGGGAAGTCGGCGTGGTCAGTGCTTGCGGATACGCACGTCTATGTGCTTGCGCTGATCGGGTTTTGTGCCTACTACGGCGTGGAGCGAGCAGTGCAGCGATATGGCAGTATGACACGACGGCTCAGTCACCACCAAACCCGCCGGCGCGTCGAAGCCGCCGTGTTCGGGGTCCACATTGGGGCGTTCGCGCTGTCCTACGTACTGATCGGTTATCTGCTGGTTCACCAGAACGTGCCGGGACCAATGAACCTGATCCTGTTTGCTTTGGCGATGGGGCTGCATTTTGTGGTCATCGATATCGGCTTGACGGAGCATCATCGGGATGTTTACCACCGTTATGGGCGGTGGGCGCTGTCCAGCGCCGTGCTTGTGGGGTGGGCTCTGGGGATGGTCGGGCCGTTACCGCCCGCCATGCTTGCGGGGTTGTTCGCGGTTCTTGCCGGCGGCATCATACTCAACGCGATCAAGGAAGAGCTGCCTGGGCATCGCGAAAGCCGATTCTGGGCGTTCGCTGTCGGCGCGCTGATGTTCGCCGGAATACTCCTTGCGATCCCTGGGCTTTGACTCGGGCGCAGGTGAGAATATGTACGAGCGGATCGAACAGCCCATCGATGTCTGTCTGCGCGTGCCCAGCCTCGCCAACGTGTGCTCCGACCGGAGCGCTCAGGATTGATTTGGCGACCGATCGACTGGAACAGGTGTGTCGATTCTCGGCGCGCTGCCTCACCACGATGAACAGCCGAATCCAGATGCACTACAGCACCGCCTGTTCTCGGTATCCCCGCGGCAACAATCCATAACAGTAGTTCCATGGTCAGTCGTGATCCCAGAGTTTTGACGTCCTATGTGGAAATTCCGAGCCCCAGTCCGGCCGAGGAGGTCTATGATCGAAGTGTGTCAGGATCGTCCGGTAAGCAAACCCTGTTCGTAAGCAAGAAGGAGCACGATCATGCTGCCAGCAACACGTTCATTCGATACGGCTATCGATAAAGCTGCATCGGGACATCGACCGGACCCTCGGGAGGCTCTGGAACTGGCAGGCACCAGATCTGGGGGAGTGGACCGCGGCTTACCCCTGTGACATCCGCGAGGAAGGGGAGCACATTGTGGTTGAGGCCGAGTTACCCGGCTTCAAGAAGGATCAGATCGAGGTGACCGTGGAACAAGGCGTTCTGACGATCGAAGCCCGTCGCGAGCAGACGAAGGAAGAAAAAAACGGCAAGAGCTACCTCAAGGAACGCGAGTATGCCCAGGTTCGCCGCAGTTTCCGTTTGCCCAAGGCGGTCGATGAGCAGAAGGTCGAAGCCCATCTCGAGGACGGGCTGCGGAGGCTGCGTCTGACCAAGCGTGAAGAAGCCCGGAGCAAACGGATCGAGGTGACGTGATCGTTCGGGCACCTTGAAGTCGTAGATCGAAACGACTTTCGATCGGGTCATAGTGATGTCCCAGCAACAGTTTCGCGATAACCACGCTCATCTGACCGCGGCGGCCGCCGTACATATTGCGATGGCCATCTGGGGCGCCATGCTGATCCTGCTGCTGGCGGTGTTTGTTTTCACGTTTTCGTTCACGATCGCTGCCATGGAAATGCGCGGTCCGGCGGACGACAGCAGGACGTTTGTGCCTCTGCTGGTTGTAAGTGCCGTGGTGGTCGCCGCCTCCGGTTTTGCGCACTGGTATCTGTTCCGCTTGTACTGGCGCGACGGACTTGTGCAGCCGAAGGGTTATCTGCTGGCATCGATCATTCTCTATAGCGGGATTACGCTGTGCGTCGTGCTGGCGCTGATCGGCAACGTGATCGATGGCAGTCTGTATCCGAACATCCTCGTGGCGGGAATGTTGGTCTTGTTGCTCATGGCGGTATGGCCATCCGGTCGCGCCATGCGCGTCCGCCGTGCCCGTAGCGAGGAAGATGATGATGTTGAGCTGTTTCATCTGCCTCCGGACGACGAGCAGCGGGATCGCTGAGGCTCGGTTCATTTTTTCGATAAGAAGTGTGGTCGGCGGCGTTCTGACGTCCCGTCCCAATAGCAGACGCCATGTATGCCATGCGTTTGAATCAGCATAAATCCATCAGCACGTCGCCCTTGCGTTGGACCGACGTGCCGATGCCTACGCCAGGCAAGTTGGAATTGCGCATCAAGGTGCGTTGCTGTGCGATCTGCCGGACCGACCTGCATGTGATCGAGGGCGAACTGCCCCGGCGTGATCTGCCGATCATTCCAGGTCACCAGATCGTGGGTGTGATCGATGAGCTTGGGTCCGGGTGTCGGCGCTTGGAGTTGGGGCAGCGCGTGGGTGTGGCCTGGCTTCGCAGCACATGTGGCTCGTGCGCGTACTGCAAGCGCGGGCAGGAGAATCTCTGCCTCGCGGCCCGCTTCACGGGCTATGACGCGCATGGGGGCTACGCCGAGTACGCCATCGTGCCCGAAGCTTTCGCCTATGCCGTGCCGGACGTTTTCGCCGATGTAGAGGCCGCACCGCTGCTGTGTGCAGGCATCATTGGTTACCGTTCGCTGGCGCGTGCCGAAGTGCCCGACGGCGGTCGGCTGCTGATGGTCGGTTTCGGTTCGTCCGCCCACATCGTGATGCAGATCGCTCGACACCGTGGGTATGAAGTCTACGTGGCGACACGTGGTGAGAAGCACCGGGAACTGGCACGACAACTCGGGGCGGTGTGGGTTGGCGAGTCACCCGCCGACGTGCCGGTGAAGGTGAACAGCGCCATCATCTTCGCGCCGGTCGGCGACCTGGTGCCGCCAGTGCTGGAGCAGCTCGACCGCGGGGGCACGCTGGCTCTGGCGGGGATCTACATGACGGACGTGCCGACGCTGGACTACGAAAAGCATCTGTTCTACGAACGGCAGGTCCGTTCGGTCACGTGCAATACGCGTGCGGACGGTGAAGCGTTGCTGGCGGAGGCGGCTGCGATTCCGATTCGGCCGCACACGACGATCTATCCGCTTCGCGAAGCCAATCGCGCCCTGCAGGATCTGAATGCCGACCGCATTCAGGGTACCGGTGTGCTGCGGATTGGCGATTGAGCCTTCGATCGCACAAATCCGCGACCGTCACAAGAAGATGACCCGTAAATGCCCCTCGGCATCGCGCTGAATGCGGGTCCCGAAGGGACTGGACTCGGCGTTCAGCCGATCGCTGAGCCAGCGGCTGTCGACACGGGACGGCCGCATGAGGCGAAAGCGGTGCGTTCGCTGCGGCACGAGTTGCAGGCGAACGAGAGTGCCGCTGTCGCAGTCCAGGGTAGCCAGGTACAGCAGTCCCAGGTCGCCGCGAAATGCTTCGTGGCCACCGATGCCCTCGTAGTCGGTGAGCAGGTCGCCGCAGCCGTAAAGGATCAGGCGATCGCGGTGGATTTCGATCGCCTTGACATGATGGGACGAATGGCCATGCACCACGTTGACGCCGAGGTCGATCAGACGATGCGCGAAAGCCCGTTGTTCGGCGGGAACGGTGTAGTCCCAGTTGCCGCCCCAATGGACCGAAACGATCGCGATGTCGCCGGGCTGGCGAACCTGCCGCACCGTTTCAGAAATGCGCTCGGCCGTGGCCAGCGACAGATCGGGCAGCAGCCACACGCCGGGTCGCTCGTGCATCGCCGACCACGCGCGGGGAATGCCGCTGGTGTCCGAGCCCAAGGCAAAGACCAGCACGCGCCCCTTGCCGGGTATGGGCAGCACCGCCGGCGCCTGGGCTTGCGGCGTATTCAGGCCGGCGCCGGCCGTGCGGATGCCCGCGCCAGTCAGGCTTGCCAGTGTCTCCCGCAGCCCTTCGTGGCCCCAATCCAGCACATGGTTGTTCGCCAGGCAGCAGCAGTCGATCTTCGCCGCGGCCAGGCAGCCGATGTTGCCCGGATGCATGCGGTAATGCACGTCCTTCGCCGGCCACGGACGGCTGCTGGTGGTGATGCTGGTCTCAAGGTTGATGATGCGCGCGTCCGGCTCAAAGCGGTCCAGTTCCGCCAGGGCCGCGCCCCAGATGTATGTTTCATCGACCGGCTTGGGGATGCGGCCGCTGACCCGCTCGACCAGCCGCACGTACTCGCGGGCGTCGCGCACGTAGGATTCGTACAGCATCGGGTCACTGGGATGGCGAAGGAGCTGGTCGATCCCGCGCCCCGTCATCACGTCGCCGCACAGAAACAGCCGGATCTCATGCACGGCTTGGCCTCATGCTGATTTTATTCACCGGATAACGCTTCCCTTCGTATGTCCGGGACGAATAAAGTGAATTGGAATTCCTTGGGAACACTGCTGCCGTTCTGGCCAGGAGGTGCCTGTGAGCATCGCTCTTTCCGCCATCCGCTGGTTCGAGGACCTCGGCATCGGGGACATCGCCAGCGTGGGCGGCAAGAACGCTTCGCTGGGGGAGATGATCCGCCAACTGCACAACCAGGGGATTCGCGTACCGGAAGGGTTCGCGGTGACCGCCGAGGCCTACCGTGCGTTCCTCGACAGCAACGACCTGCCCGCGAAGATTCACGAGCAAATGCAGCGGTATGAAGCGGAGCAGGCCACCCTGCACGAGACGGGACAGACGATTCGTAAGATGATCCAGCAGGCCCGGTTCCCCGACGAGTTGGCCCAGGCGATTCGAGAGGCCTACCACCAGCTTTGCGAACGCTACGGCGAAGAGGCGCCCGACCTGGCCGTCCGCAGCAGCGCCACGGCGGAGGACCTGCCCGAGGCCAGCTTTGCCGGCCAGCAGGAGTCCTACCTGAACGTGCGCGGCGAGACGGCGCTGCTGGACGCCTGCCGCAACTGCTTTGCCTCGCTTTACACCGACCGGGCGATCAGCTATCGCCAGCAGCACGGCTTCGGCCGCCTGCAAGTCGCGCTGTCGGTGGGCGTGCAGAAGATGGTCCGCTCCGATCGTGCATCGGCCGGGGTTATCTTCACGCTCGACACCGAAACCGGGTTCCCCGACATGATCGTCATCGACGGCGCGTGGGGACTCGGGGAGAGCGTGGTCAAAGGGGCGGTCGATCCCGATGAATGGCGGGTCTTCAAGCCGGCGCTGGATGAACCGCGCTACCGACCCATCTTGGGCAAGCGCCTCGGCTCCAAGGCCAGCCAGGTGGTGTATGCCGAGGATGACGGGCAGCCCACGCGAACTGTCGAAACCTCGCCGCAAATGCGGGGGCAGTTCTGCCTCGAAGACGAGCATGTGCTGCAACTGGCGCGCTGGGCAAAGGTGATCGAGAGGCATTATGGCCGGCCGATGGACATCGAGTGGGCTCGGGACGGCCTGAGCGGCGAGTTGTTCATCGTCCAGGCGCGGCCGGAGACGGTGGAGTCCCGGCGACTGGCGGGCGAGTTGAAGAGTTACAACCTCAAGGAACGCGGCCCCGTGCTGGTGCAGGGGCCCGCCATCGGCAGTGCCATCGCGTCAGGCAAGGCCTTCGTCATCAAGCACATCGACGAAGCTGAACGTTTCGAGCAAGGCGGCATCCTGATCACCGACAAGACGGATCCCGATTGGGTGCCGATCATGAAGCAGGCGGCCGGTATCGTGACGGACCATGGCGGGCGGACGAGCCATGCCGCGATCGTGAGTCGCGAACTCGGCGTGCCGGCGATCGTGGGCACGGGGGACGCCACCACGGCCATTGCGGATGGCCAGTTGGTTACACTGTCGTGCGCCGAGGGCGAAACGGGGCTGGTCTACGAGGGGCAACTGGCGTTCGAGCAGTCGCTGCTTGACCTTTCGCAGGTGCCAGCCACGCGCACCCGGATCGTGATGAATCTGGCCAGCCCCGACGCAGGCTTCCGCTGGTGGAGCCTGCCGGCCGAGGGCGTCGGGTTGGCGCGGATGGAATTCATCATCAACAACATTATCAAGATCCACCCACTGGCCCTGACGCGGTTCGATCAGGTACACGACGACGACGCGCGGAAGCTGATCGAGCAACTCACCGCCGGCTACGCCGACAAACGCGAGTACTTCGTCGATCACCTGGCACGCGGTATCGGCATGATCGCCGCGTCGCAGTATCCCGACCCGGTGATCGTCCGCCTGAGCGACTTCAAGACCAACGAGTATGCCAACCTCATCGGCGGCGGACAGTTTGAGCCGCATGAAGCGAACCCGATGCTCGGCTTCCGCGGGGCGAGCCGATACTACAGCCCGCGCTACCGCGACGGCTTCGCCCTGGAATGCCAGGCCCTCAAGCGGGCGCGCGAGCAACTCGGGCTGATGAACATCATCGCCATGGTGCCGTTCTGCCGAACGCCCGAAGAAGCTGACAAGGTGCTTGCGGTAATGGCGGAAGAAGGCCTGCGACGCGGGGAGCACGGCTTCCAGGTGTATGTCATGGCGGAGATCCCATCCAACATCACGCTGGCGTCCGAGTTCGCGCAGCGCTTCGACGGCTTCTCCATCGGCAGCAACGATCTGACCCAACTTGCATTGGGCGTCGATCGCGACTCGGCCGACCTTGCGCCCCTGTTCGATGAACGTCACCCGGCGATCACCACGCTGATCCGCCAACTCATCCAGGTCGCCCACGAGCACGGTCGACCGGTGGGCATCTGCGGCCAGGCGCCCAGCGACCACTCCGAATTCGCCCGCTTCCTTGTCGAAGCCGGGATCGACTCGATCTCGGTCAATCCGGACAGTGTGCTGGCGGTGCGTCAGCAGGTCGCCCGGGCCGAGGCGGGTGGATGACGATGTACGAGCGGATCGAGCATACCGCCGACGTGGGATTGCGGGTCGAGGCGACGACGCTGAACGACCTGTTCGCCGAGGCCGGGCGGGGGTTGTTCGAGTTGATCGTGCCGAACGTGGCTGACGGGCGGGCGAGCCAAACGCTGGCGATCGAGCTACGCAGCGACAGCCTGGCGGATCTGCTGTGCGACTGGTTGACGGAGCTGGTGTTTCTCTTTGAAACCCAGCGGATCGTGCTCAGCCGCTTCCGTGTGCAGGTGGATGACGCGGCGTATTCGCTGCAGGCTCAGGGAACGGGCGAGCCGCTGGACACCTCGCGACATCGGCTCGGCTACGAGATCAAGGCCGTGACCTACCATGAACTGAAGCTGGAACGGGCGGGCAATGGCTGGCGGGCGGAAGTCATTCTCGACATCTGAGCCGCCGCGCGGGCCCGTCGGCCGATGGAAGAAGGAGTCCCCATGCCCCCGCAGCCGATCCGTGTCGGACCGCTTGAGCGCGTGGACGACTACTGCTGGCGGCTGCCCCGGACAGCGCAGCCAGGCATGCGCGTGGACGGGCTCGTGTTCGCCCGCCGTGACCAACTGGAGGTGATCCTCGCCGACAAAGCGGTGGATCAGGTCGCCAACGTCGCGCACCTGCCCGGCATCCAGACGGCCAGCCTGGCCATGCCCGACATCCACTGGGGCTACGGCTTTTGCATCGGTGGGGTGGCGGCGGTGGATGCCGAGCCAGGCGGCGTGATCTCGCCCGGTGGCGTCGGTTACGACATCAACTGCGGCGTTCGCCTCATCCGCACCAACCTTCATGTCGCCGACATTCAGCCGCACATCAAGCAACTCGTCGCCCAACTGTTTCGCGACATCCCCACCGGCCCGGGCCACGAAGGCCGGTTCCGCTTCGACGCCGCCATGCTCAAACGCTTGATGCGACATGGCCCGCGCGTGCTCGTCGAGCAGGGCTACGGCCTCGAACGCGACATCGCCTTCACCGAAGCCGGCGGATGCCTGCAAGACGCCGAGCCCGAGTGGATCTCCGAGCGGGCGCTGCTACGTGGCGAGCGCCAGTGCGGCACACTCGGCGGTGGCAACCATTTCCTGGAAGTGCAGACGGTCGAGCGGATCGTCGACCCGGACGCCGCCGAGGCCATGGGCTTGAAGGAAGGCATGGTGTGCGTGACGATCCACTCCGGCTCGCGCGGGCTGGGCTATCAGGTCTGCCAGGATGCGCTGCACATGTTGCGCGGCGTGCCCGAGCGCTATGGCATCAAACTACCCGACCGTCAGCTCGCCTGCGCACCCATCCACAGCGAACCGGGCCAGCACTACCTCGGGGCGATGAGGGCCGCGGCGAACTTTGCCTGGTGCAATCGGCAGATGCTCATGCACCTGACCCGCGAGGCGTTCGCGCACGTGCTTCGAAAGCCGTGGCCGACGCTCGACATGCAACTGGTCTACGATGTGGCGCACAACATTGCCAAGCCGGAACAGCACCGGGTGGACGGGGCGAGCAAGCTCGTGTGGGTGCATCGCAAGGGGGCCACGCGCGCCTTTCCGCCGGGTCATCCGGAACTGCCGGACGCCTACCGCAGGATCGGCCAGCCGGTGCTGATCCCCGGCGACATGGGCCGGGCAAGCTGGGTACTGGTCGGTCAGCCGGGAAGCATGCAGCGGAGCTTCGGCTCGACCTGCCACGGCGCCGGGCGGGCGATGAGCCGTACGAAAGCGGTGCAGGCAGCCCAGGGGCGACAGATCGAGCGCGAGCTGGCGGAGGCGGGCGTCGTCGCCCGAGCCCGGGGCTGGCGCGGCTTGGCCGAAGAGCAGCCGGCCGCCTACAAGGACGTGGACGTGGTGGTCGATGTGGTCGAGCGTGCGGGCCTCTCGAAGAAGGTCGCCCGCCTGCGGCCGCTGGGGGTGATCAAGGGCTAGGCAGCGGCGTAATGGTCATCGGTCGCTCAAAGCACGAAATAAGTCACCCGTTCAGGTGATCCCCCGGGATGACTTTGGACTCGGAACGGGCTTTCATGTCGATATGAGCCATCCACGCCTGCCCTATGCCGACCGTGTGGAAGCCGGGCGAGTCCTCGCCGAGGCGGCCCGGCCGTATCGTGACCGCGATGACCTGCTCATTCTGGGTTTGCCACGCGGCGGCGTGCCCGTGGCGTACGAAATGGCGCGCCTGCTGAAGGCGCCGATGGACGTGCTCATCGTCCGCAAGATCGGTGTGCCGGGTCAGCCGGAACTGGCCATGGGCGCGATCGCCACCGGCGGCGTGCGCGTGCTGAACCAGGCTGTGGTCGTTGGGACAGGCGTTTCCCAGGCAGCCATCGAAGCAACTGTCCGGGCGGAACAACGCGAACTGGAACGCCGCAACCGCCTCTACCGGGGTGAACGACCGCCCCCCAACCTGGCCTCCCGCTGTGTCTTTCTCGTGGACGACGGCGTGGCGACCGGGTCGACAATGCGGGCGGCGGTCAACGCGGTGAAGCAGCAACAGCCTGCCAGCGTGATCATTGCCGTGCCGGTGGCGTCGCGCGAAGCGATCACCGATCTACAACCGCTGGTGGATGAGGTGATTTGCCCAGCGATCCCGGAATGGTTCGTCAGCGTTGGTCAATGGTATACGCAGTACGAACAAACCACGGACGACGAAGTGCGCGCGTTGCTCGACCAGGCGTGGCAATCGCAGACACTGCGCAAGGCCGAGTAATGAATCGCGGTTCACGAACACCCCGCCGTCATCATTGAGGCACGAGCCATGGTGCGAACAACCACACATCAACAGCAGGAACTGGCGATCAATCTGGAAGGCCTGACCCTCTATGGCAACCTGGCCCTTCCGCTGAACTGCCGGGCGATTGTCCTGTTTGTTCACGGAAGTGGCAGCAGCCGGTTCAGTCCACGCAATCAGCAGGTTGCCCGCGCGCACAATGACACCGGGCTGGGCACGCTGCTGTTTGACCTGTTGACCCCGGAAGAGCAACGCATTGATGAACGCACTGCCCAGCATCGTCTTGACATCGAGATGCTCAGCCGACGAACCATCGGCACGATCGACTGGGTGGCGGAGCAAGAGCAGACGAAGACCATGCGCCTCGGCCTGTTCGGCGCCAGCACCGGTGCCGCGGCTGCGCTGATCGCCGCCGCATACCGACCGCAACGCGTCGGCGCCGTGGTGTCCCGCGGCGGTCGGCCCGACCTGGCGGGCGAGGCGCTCCCAGACGTGCAGGCGCCCACGCTGCTGCTGGTCGGCGAGCGCGATCCGCAAGTCATCGCCCTCAATCGCGAAGCGTCACAGCAGATGCAGGCGACCTGCCAGCTTTCAATTATCCCGAACGCATCGCATCTGTTCGAGGAGCCAGGCACGCTCGAACGGGTTGCCCGGCATGCTCAGGACTGGTTTATCCATTACATGGTGCGCGCGACGGATCGACTGCAATAGCTTGGCCGGCGACGTGACGCTCGGGCAAGCACACCGACCATCGGGGGAACCCTCAAAAAAGACCAAACCGTCCGAATAGTCTTGTCGGGCAAGAAAAGCAGGTTATAGTGAAGATCCAGGGCCAACAGGGAAGTGGCGTCACCTGCCTCATGTGAGGAACAACGTTGAACGTCGCCAGGTGTCGCTCGTCGAGCAGGCGGGGCGGCCCGCCCAAGGAGGTGCGCAATGCTCCCCCATCACACACGCCAGATGACCGCCGAGGCGCTCTTCGACCAGGTCTGGACTGAACTGACCAGCAAACTTGACCAATCGGCGATGGCGACCAGGATGGATTGTTGCACCTTCCGTTGGTTGCTTCCGGAACTGGTGCATCTGCTGGATGCCGCCCCCGACCAGTCGACGGATCAGTTGAAACGGGCGATCCGCCTGCGCGTGGTCGACTGTCTGTTCATCGAGGATGCGGGCGACCTGGTGCTGCCCCCTGACCACGAGGGGATGATCGATCAACTCGTGACGGTGCTGACACTGACGGTTGAACGGCTGCGGCATCAGACGGGCGAGGCCGAGCGATGGTCGACGCGGGATGCCGGCATGCTCATGTGCGGTTGACAGGCGGCGCCCGGGTGATGTGTACGTCCTGGTCGCACCTGACCGACGGCGGACCGATATATGCGTGCGTACATCTATCAGAAGGCGAGCGAGCGATGGCACACGAGGGCGAAATCTGGACTTTCCTTGTCAATGACACGATGGCTGATCGGATCTTCCTTGTCAGCGATTGCGACGGCGGCGCTTACCAGTGGATTCCCATGGAACGCGTGCACGGCTGCCGATGGGAAGTCACGCTCCCGCTCCCGCCCGGCCGCCACCGGATGCGCTACTACCGGTTCGTCGGTCAAACGTGTATCAATGCCGGCTCGGACGGCTTGGTCGGTCGATGCGTTTCCGGGCAGGATCAGGCAGTCCAGATTGAAACGCATGACGAACGCGTGACGTGTGGCCGTTTCGGCAACGAGCCGTACCGTGCGGCGCCGCGACCGATGGATGCCGCCGACGAGGGTCGTTCGGCCGACAAGTTGTGGCCGATGGTCGAGGCGACGCAGGCGCGTCTGCACCAGATCCACGAAACGGTGTTGGAGTCGATCGCCGACGATCTGATTCACGACCGATCCCTCGCCAGCCGAAAGTCGTCCTGCCTGAAACGGTGAGTTTTCCAGCCGTGTTGCTGTTGCGACGGTCGTTGCCCGCGATGGAACAGTTCGTCGCTTACCTGAGCTCGCACCTGTTGTTTCAGCCGATTCAAGAATAGGGATCGCCATGCGCATCGCCATCCTGTCGTGGGAGTCTCTGCATTCGGTCGCGGTTGGCGGCGTGGCGGCGCACGTCAGCGGCTTGGCATCGGCCCTGGTGCAAAAGGGGCACGAAGTCCACGTTTTCACCCGACTTGGCCACGGCCAGACGACCAACGCCAGGCTCGGCGCCGTGCACTATCACCGCTGCCCCTACCAGGCCCACGAAGACTTTGTCGAAGATGTCGACGATATGTGCCGTGCGTTTGTCGATACGGTGTTCCGCATCGAAGACGTGGTCGGGCATTTCGATGTCGTCCACGCTCATGACTGGCTGACGGCCAACGCG
>SLDI01000145.1:0-3966 GCA_007125385.1 Phycisphaeraceae bacterium
CCCTGCCGCCGCGGCGCTGGCGCCGGAGAAGCCCGGGCAGGCCACGGCCGGCGGCAACGACGTGCCGGAGATGGCGCACATGTTTTTCGGGCTCTACTTCCTGACCACGGGCCTGCACGCGGTGCATCTGATCGTCGGCCTGGGGCTGATCGGCTACCTGCTCGTGCGCGTTCAGCAGCACCGCATTGCCGGCACCCGCGGCGACGTGCCCATCGAGGCCACCAGCCTCTACTGGCACCTCGTGGACGTGATCTGGATCTTCGTCTTTCCGTTGTATTACCTAATCCACTGAGGAAGACATGGCCACGAATGAACACGAATGAACACAAAGTGGACGGACGAACAACCGCAGCATGGACCGATTGATCGATGAACCGCGAAGGAGCGAAGGCAAGCGAAGTGGCGAAGATTCGGAACAAAGCAATGCGATTGCCGTGGCGCCCTTCGCGCCCTTCGCTGCTTCACGGTTCTCGAAATGATTTGTGTTTATTCGTGTTCATTCGTGGCTACTGCCCCCACTGCCCTTCCTGGAGACACGTGTGATGACCGAGTCGTTGCCCAACTCTGACAAGCCCGGCGGTGTCAGCCGACGCCAGTTCCTCTATCAGCTCGCGGCCTCGGGCGTGGGCTTTGCGATGCTCGGGCCCACGGCCGTGGGCTCCGTGGGCCACCTGCGCGCCCTGCGCGTGGACAACCCCATGGGCCAGTACCCCAATTGCGACTGGGAGCGCGTCTATCGCGATCTGTATGCCAGCGACTCGAGTTTCTCGTTCCTGTGCGCGCCCAACGACACGCACAACTGCCTGCTCTGGGCGCACGTCAAGAACGGCGTGGTGACGCGCATCGCCCCGACGATGAACTACCACAAGGCGACGGACCTCCAGGGCAACGCCGCGACGCAGCGCTGGGATCCGCGCTGCTGCCAGAAGGGCCTGGCGCTGGTGCGGCGGTTCTACGGCGATCGGCGCGTCAAGCGGCCGATGATCCGGCGCGGGTTCAAGCAGTGGGTCGACGACGGGATGCCGCGCGACGCGAACACCGGCGAGATCGACCGCGAGAAGTACCTCAACCGCGGCCAGGACGAGTGGCTGGCGATCGGGTGGGATGAGATCTTCAACTACAGCGCCGAAGCGCTGGCCGACATCAGCGAGACCTACGCCGGCGAGGCCGGCCAGGCCAGGCTCGCCGCCCAGGGCTACGACGAGCTGATGGTGGAGGCGACCGGCGGGGCGGGCACGCAGACGATCAAGCTTCGCGGCGGGATGCCGCTGCTGGGCGCGACGCGCATCTTTGCCCATCACCGCGTCGCCAACTCGCTCGCCCTGCTCGATGCGCACCAGCGCGGCGTCGGGCCCGACGCCGCGCGCGGGGCGCGCAACTGGGACAGCTACACCTGGCACACCGACCTGCCCCCGGGCCACCCGATGGTCACCGGCCAGCAGACGCTGGACTTTGACCTGTGCAACGCCGAGCACGCCAACGTCGTCTTCGTCTGGGGCATGAACTGGACGACGACGAAGATGCCGGATTCGCACTGGCTGGCCGAGGCGCGGATGAAGGGCACGAAGATCGTGGTGATCGCGTGCGAGTACAGCGCGACGATGAACAAGGCCGACGAGGCTGTCATCGTCCGTCCCGGCACGACGCCGGCGCTGGCGCTGGGCATGGCGCAGGTCATCATCAATGACCGCCTGTACGACGAGAAGTACGTCAAGGCTCACACCGATCTGCCGCTGCTGGTGCGCGAGGACACGGGCAAGCTGCTGCGTGCGGGCGAGGTGTTCGCGGATTACGCGCAGGCGGAGCTTTCCAACAACATCACGCTGCTGGACGAGGGCGAAGCGGGCCCGGCCCCGATCGCCCAGCCGGGGCCCGTTGTGGGCAAGGCCAAGCGTCGCGAGTGGGGCGATCACGTCATGTGGGACGCCGGGGCGGATGAGCCACGGGCGGTCAACCGCGACCAGGTGTCGGGCAAGTTCGACGCGCTGGGCTTCGACCCGCTGCTGGACGGCCAGGTCACCGTCACGCTCGCCGACGGCGGCGAGGTGCGCTGCCGCACGGTGTTCAACGCCAATCGCGAACTGCTCGACGCCAGCTACACGCCCGAGCAGGTCGAAAAGCTGACCTGGGCGCCGGCGTCCGCGGTGCGCCGCCTGGCCGAGCTTGCGGCTGAGAACCCGGAGAAGGCGCTGTTCGCGATGGGCATGGGGCCCAACCAGTTCTTCAACAGCGATCAGAAGGATCGGGCGGTGTTCCTCGTGGCCGCGCTGACGCGCAATGTGGGCTACGTCGGGGGCAACGTCGGCTCCTATGCGGGCAACTATCGGGCGGCGTTTCTCTCCGGGATGCCGCAGTACATCGCCGAGGACCCCTTCGACATCGAGCTCGACCCCGACAAGCCGGTGCGCACGCGGGCGTACTACGGCAGCGAGTCGGCTCACTACTTCAATGCCGGCGACCGCATCCTGCGCATGGGCAAGCATTCGCTGACCGGCAAGACGCACCTGCCCACGCCGACCAAGGCGATCATGGTCTCCAACTCCAACTCGCTGATGGGCACGGCCAAGGGCCACTACGACAACGTGGTCAACGGCTACCCGCGCGTCGACTTCATCGCGGTCAGCGAGTGGTGGTGGACGGCGAGCTGCGAGTATGCGGACGTGGTCTACCCCGTCGACTCCTGGGCGGAGTTCAAGTACCCGGACATGACGGTGAGCGTGACGAATCCGTTCATCACCATCTTCCCCGTCACCCCCCTGCCGCGCGTCCACGACACGCGCAGCGACATCGAGGTGATGGCGGGGCTGTGCGCGGCCTTTGCACGCCTGACCGGCGACAACCGCTTCAACGACATGTGGCACTTCGTCGAGAATGGCCAGGCCAGGCCCTACCTCCAGCGCATCCTCGATGCCTCCAACGCCACGCGCGGCTATCGCATCGAGCAGCTCGAACGCGACGCGGAGGAAGGCATCCCCGCCATCATCCAGACGCGCACCTACCCCAAGTATGGCGGCTACGAGCAGGCGCACGAGGACAAGCCCTGGTACACCAAGACCGGGCGGCTCGAGTTCTACCGCGAAGAAGACGAGTTCATCGACTCCGGCGAGAACATGGTGCTGCACCGCGAGCCCATCGACTCGACCTTCTACGAGCCCAACGTCATCGTGGCTGCGCCCCACGCGCTGCTGCGGCCGAAGACCCCCGAGGACTACGGCGTCCCCACCGCGCAGACCGACGCCGACACGCGGCAGGCGCGCCACGTGATCCGCAGCGTCGAGGAGCTGATGACCACCAGCCATCCGCTCAAGGCGGACGGCTACAACCTCATCTTCCACACGCCCAAGTACCGCCACGGCGCCCACTCGACGCCCGTGGACACGGACATCGTCGCGGTGTGGTTCGGCCCATTCGGCGACATGCACCGCCGCGACTCGCGCACGCCGTTCGTCACCGAGATGTACGTCGACATCCACCCGCTCGACGCCCGCGAGCTGGGCGTGCACGACGGCGACTATGTCTACATCGACGCCGACCCCAAGGACCGGCCTTTCAAGGGCTGGCAGAACAAGCCGGACTGGTACAAGGTCGCGCGTCTGATGGCCCGGGCGCGTTACTACCCCGGCACGCCGCGCGGCGTGACGCGCATGTGGCACAACGCTTACGCCGCGACGTGGGGCAGCGTGCACACGCCCGTGGACAAGCCCAAGGGCCTGGCCAAGAACCGCCACACGAACTACCAGTCGCTGTTCCGCCACGGCAGCCAGCAGTCGTGCACCCGCGCCTGGCTCAAGCCGACGTGGATGACCGATTCGCTGACGACCAAGGGGGTGTTCGGCCAGGCGGTGACGCAGGGCTTCGTCGCCGACGTGCACTGCCCCATCGGCGCCCCGCGCGAGGCGATCGTCAAGATCACCCGCGCCGAAGCGGGCGGCCTCGGCGGCGAAGGCCTGTGGGGCCCGGCCGCGA
>SLDI01000004.1:0-3964 GCA_007125385.1 Phycisphaeraceae bacterium
CCGAGGGTTTTGTTGTGCTCGAGCAGGCGTGGGCCGGCGGCGCGGTGGATGGCGCCGTCGACGCCGCCGCCGCCGAGCAGCGACTCGTTGGCGGCGTTGACGATGGCGTCGACGGCGAGGCGCGTGATGTCGCCGGTGGTGATCTCGATGCGGGCGAGTGTGGCGGGGGTGAGGTCGTTGGACATTGGATGAATTCAGAATGCAGAATGCAGAGAAAAGCCACGAAGGCACGCAGCAGATTACACGTTGAACCCCTTCCCCTTCCTGGCTTCCTGGATTCCTTATCTGCCTTGTTCTTCGTGTCGACTTCGCGAAGCCGCAAGCGGCTTGGCTACTGCACGTCGGGCTCGACGAACGCGATGCCCCGGCGGTCCAGCAGCAGACCCTGGGCGTGGTGGAACTGCGCCAGCGCGGTCATGTGGCGGGCGAGGGCGTCGGCGACGCGAAGCTGCATGTCGGCCAATCGCTGCTGGGCCGAGAGCTTGCGGTCGAGCATGTACTCGGGCGTGAGCTCGACGCCCGCCTGCTCCTGGGCCTCGATGGCGCGCAGACGCGCCTGGGCGGCGTCGCGCGCGGCCTGGGCCAGGGCGATCTGCTCATGCGAGCTCTCCACCTGCCGCGCGGCGATCGTCACCTCCAGCATCACCTCCTGGGCCAGGTGGCGGTACTCCGTGGCCCGTTGCCGCTGCTCGATCCGCCGTTGCTGGGCCAGCGCCCGGCCCTGGCGGTTGCCGATGGGCATCTCGAACTGCACGCCCAGGCGATACGTCGGGTAGTCCAGCCGATCCAGCTCGCGGATCGCCCGGCCGGGCTGGTCCTCGTCCAGCGCCGCCATGCCCACCTGCCCCAGCACGTCGAGCGTCGGCCGGCGCAGGTTCTCCGCCACCTCGCGCCGGATCTCCGCGTCGTCAACCTCCAGCAGCGCCCGCTCCAGCTCCGGCCGATGCTCCAGCGCCGCGGTGATCGCCTCGGGCACGTCCAGGCCCGGCAGGACGGCCGCCGGGGCGTCGATCGGCACGATCAACGCCCGGTCATCGAACGCCGTCTCCGGCGCCCAGACCAGCCAGCGCAGGCGGTCCGACGCGTCGCGCAAGCCCTGGCGCGCGTCGGCCAGCTCGATCTGACGCAGCTCGACAAAGCTGCGCGCCTCGGCAAGCTGGATCGGCGCCGCGTCCAGCTCGATGCGCTGCTCGATCCGCCGCTGCTCGGCCAGCGCCCGGTCGCGCAGCTCGCGACGGATCGTCACCCGCTGGTGCGCGACGCGTAGCCGCCAGTACGCGGCTTCGACCTCCGCGGCCAGGGCCTCGAGCTCCTGACGCAGGTGATGGATCTCGCTGGCTTCGATGTTGCGCGCCAGCTCGATCTCGGCCCGGTTCACGTCCAGGCCCGCCCCGCGCAGCAGCGGGTGACGCAGGCTCAGCATCACCTCGCTTTCGTAGTAGCGGTTGATGTCGAAGACGCTGGGCTCTTCAGCGTTGCGGCGGACGATGGTCTCGAGCTCGAGGCTGCCGCCCGTGGGCAGCGGCTGGTGAAGCCCGACGGCGCCTTCGAGCTGCTCCGTCCGCCGATCGCCCGCCAGGCCGAGGATCGGCCCGGTCGGCTGGGGCTCGTCGGCGCGGAGCCAGTCGACCCGGCTGGTCAGGCGCGGGTCGAAGCGGGCCCGGGCGTGCAGAAGCTGCTGCTCGGCGGCGCGCGGCCGCATGCGCGCGATCTGCCCGCGAAGGTTGTGCTCGATCGCCAGGTCCAGGGCCCGGTGGAGGCTGAGCTCGACCGGGGCGAGCCGGGGTTGCTCCTCGGCGCCGTCGAGCGCCGCCGCGATCTCCAGCCCGGCGAGCTCGAGCGACGCGAGGCGGGGCCCCGCCGATGCGCCGCCAGGGTCACCCGTTGAGGCGCTCGTTGCCCCGTCGGGGCCAGCCGTGCGGTGCTCGCTGGAACCGAGCTGAGCGCGGGTTTCGGCGAGGACCTGGCGGCGCAGCTCGTCGCTGTGACTGCGATTCAGCGGGCCGGTGCAGGCGGTGACGGCGAGGGCGGCAACGCAGGTGAGGATCAGTGAATGGAGCTGGTGCAAGGTGGCGGTTCCTGTTGCGGTTCGAGCGGTTTCGCGAAGCCGCAAGCGGCTTGAGGACTTATCGGTGTGCATCCGTGTGAATCTGTGGTTTCTACCCCTGCCCCGCGAAGCCGAGGTGCTCGTCGAGCCAGTCGTCGTTGCGCAGCACGCCCTTGCGGGCGACGAAGGCGATGCGCTGGGCGCGTTGCTGGGCGCGTCGGAAGGTGCGCCACAGCCGTGCCCGGGCCGGGCCTGTGATCTCGCCCTGGCCCCGTGTCAGGCGGGCGCGCCAACGCGTCAGGCGTGAGGCGTAGCGTTTGATGAGCTCATCCTCGAGGCTGACGAAGAGGACGGCGCTGCCGGGATCGCCTTGCCTGCCGGCGCGCCCGAAGAGCTGGCGATCGACCCGGCCGGACTCGTGCGCCTCGGTGGCGACGACGTGCAGCCCGCCGCGCTCCGCGACGCCGTCGCCGAGCTTGATGTCGGTGCCGCGCCCGGCCATGTTGGTCGCGACGACGACGCTGCCCATCTCGCCGGCGCGGGCGATGATCGCCGCCTCCTGCTCGTGGCGCACGGCGTTGAGCACCGCATGCTCGATGCCCGCGGCCGTCAGTCGCTCGCTGACCAGCTCGCTCGCCGCGACGCTGCGCGTGCCGATGAGCACCGGCCGGCCGGTGGCGTGCACCTCGGCGACGTGGGCGAGCACGGCGTCCCACTTCGCGTCGCTGGTCGCGAAGATGCGCGGCTTGTGCTGCGTGCGGATGCACGGCCGATGCGTCGGCAGCTCCACCACGTCCACGTCGTAGATGTCCCACAGCTCCGCCCGCGCCTCGCGCGCGGTGCCCGTCATCCCCGCCAAATGCTCGTACAGCCGGAAAAACCGCTGAAAACTGATGCGCGCCACCGTCTCCTTGGGCGGCTGAATCTCCAGGCCCTCCTTGGCCTCGACCGCCTGGTGCATGCCGTGGCGCCACGTGCGGTCGGGCATGAGCCGGCCCGAGAACTCGTCGACGATCACGATCTTGCCCTCCTGGACGACGTAGTGCGTGCCGGCGTGGTAGAGCTCGTGCGCGGTGATCGCCTGCGTGATCAGCTCCTCGGCGCGGCGCTGGCCCGCCCAGATGCCGCCGAGCTCGGCGGTAAGCTCGGCGACGCGCTGCTCGCCTGCCCGCGTCAGCTCGATCTCGCGGTAGCGCGCCACCACCTGGTAGTCGCGCCCGCGCTCGAGCTGGCGAGCCAGCGCGGCCGCCTGCTCGTAGGCCTGGGTCCGCTCGGCGTTGGCGTGCTCCGTGGCGATGATCAGCGGCGTGACCGCCTCGTCGATCAGCACCGAGTCCGCCTCGTCGATGATGGCGCAGGCGAGCTGGCGCATCACCAGGCGATCGGTCGGCGAGCTCTCGAGCCCGCTCATCCGCTTCAGCAGCGTCGCCGCCAGGTCGCGTCGGCCGCCGAGCACCAGGCGGTCGCGCAGGTAGTCGGCCGTGACCTCCTTGTTGGTGGTGTAGGTGACGCCGGCCTCGTAGGCGGCGCGGCGGGCGCTGGGCGGGCTGTCGCCGAGGACGCACCCGACGCCCAGGCCGGCCCGGGTGTAGAAGGGGCGCATCCAGTCCGCGTCGCGCTTGGCGAGGTAGTCGTTGACGGTGATGACGTGGCAGCCGCGCCCGCGCCAGCCCGCGAGCGTCGCGGGCAGGATGGCGGCGAGCGTCTTGCCCTCGCCGGTCGCCAGCTCGACCACCGCCCCGGCGTGCATCGCCAAGGCCGCGGCGAGCTGGACGGGGTACGGCCGCATGCCCAGCACGCGGTGGGCGAGCTCCGCCAGCAGCGCCAGGCCCTGGTCGAGATCGGCGCGGCTGTGGCGATCGCGGCGGACCAGCTCGCGCACGTGGGCGATGCGCTCGTCCAGCTCGGCGTCGGTCA